>CAZJCW010000119.1:0-12566 GCA_964544365.1 uncultured Alsobacter sp. | reverse complement strand
TCGAGGTGAAGGAGAAGAAGGACCGCGTCGACGACGCGCTCAACGCCACCCGCGCCGCCGTCGAGGAAGGCGTGCTGCCCGGCGGCGGCGTCGCGCTGCTGCGCGCGCTGAAGGCGCTCGACGGCCTGCCCTTCTCCAACGACGACCAGAAGACCGGCGTCGAGATCGTCCGCAAGGCGATGTCCGCGCCGGCCCGCCAGATCGTCGACAACGCCGGCGAGGACGGCTCCGTCATCATCGGCAAGCTGCTCGAGAAGGGCGACTACGCCTACGGCTACGATGCCCAGACCGGCCAGTACGGCGACCTCTTCAAGCTCGGCATCATCGACCCGGCCAAGGTCGTGCGCACGGCGATCCAGGACGCCTCCTCGGTGGCCGGCCTGCTGATCACCACCGAGGCGCTCGTCGCCGAGAAGCCGAAGAAGGATGCTGCGCCGCTGCCGGGCGGCGGCGGCATGGGCGGCGGCATGGATTTCTGACCGCTCGGTCCGCGAAACGCGAAAGGGCGCCCCGCGGGCGCCCTTTCTTCATTGTGGAGGCAGGGATCCGGCCGGGCGGGACGGCTCAGCGCGACGCCGTCGTGCCCACGCCCGAGACATGGTTCAGGCTGACCCACGCCTGCTCGGTCTGGCTCTCGCGCTTCACGTAGACGTAGCCCGTGCGGTGCCAGCTCAGGATCTCGTCGCGCTTGTTGTCGAGGATGAAGTCGCCGCGGTCGGTGCGCAGCATCAGCACCGCATGGCCCTCGTTCCTCTCGTCGAGGACGACCGTCATCACCATGGCGCGGCGGGGAATGCCGAGCATGGTCAGCTTGCGCCGCTTCAGCAGCTGGTAGTCCTCGCAGTCCCCCGTCCCGTCCTCGGCCAGGTCCCAGCGGTCGAGTTCGCCCCAGTGCTCGACGTCCGTCAGGGGCCTGATGGCCGCGTTCACGGCGCTGTTCACCTCGTTGACGGCCCGCCACAGGGACGGCGTCAGCCGGACCACGTCCTGCTCTCCGGGATCCGTCCGGCATTCGTCGACATAGGTCCGGCAGAAGCGCACCCACCCCGCGATGGGCCGGGCGCTGCCGCCGGAGGCGACCGGCGTGTAGGCGATTGGGAGCGCGACGGCCCGGCTGTCCGAACCGGCGATGAGGCCGGGACGCTGCGCCTCTTCGCCGACACCCGCGGTGAGGCGGGCATTGCCGATGGTCGGCGACGGCAGGATCGTGACGGAGAGAAGGGCGGCTGCAACGACGGAAGCGCGCAAATTCTTCGACATGATGGTCCCCTTGAACGGGACCGATCAAACGTCGCGAGGTGCCGGAAATTTCTGACAGGGTTAGTTCAAATCATAGCAAAACCGACGCGCAAAGCTCGTGTTTGGCTATCGTGGTCGCCATCGTCAAAGCAACGTCACCAGTATTTTCGATGTCTTTGATTCAATACAGGCAATCGAATTGATTCAATTTTGGCGAAATCATTTCGGGCAAATTGCCTCCGAAAGCCGGGGCCCCGCCGCACGGCGCGGCAGGGCCCCGGCTCCGGTCACATGTACCAGGGGATGTTGTAGTAGTCGTAGACGCTGCGCCCGAACCGCGGGTCGGACCAGGGAATCTCCGCCGCCTCGTAGCTCGGCGCGCTTTCGAGCTGGTCCCGCGTGACGTCGACCACGAAGCCGCCGAGGTCCACGTCGTAGGTCAGGCTCTTCCACGGCAGGGGATGGTAGCGCGAGCCGATCCCGAGGAATCCGCCGAACGACAGGACGGCGTAGGCCACCTTGCCGGTCATCTTGTCGACCATGAAGTTCTGCACCGTGCCGAGCCGCTGGCCCTGCCGGTCGTAGACATCCGTTCCCTCCACCCGGTCGGAAGCGATCAGGCGCTCGGTCTCCTCGATCGGCAGTTCGCCGCGCCGGCCGGCTTCGTGCGCCATCGCGTGGCGATCGTCGCTGTACTGGGTCATCGCTCGTCTCCTTTGTGCGTGTTCAACGCGGTGTGGGCGCGTCGGCTCCGCCCGGGGTGCCTGGCGGCGGAATCACCGGGGTCGTTCCCGGGTCCGGCACCGGCGCGGGGACGCGGATCCCCGGGTCGATCATGGGCGACGGCGCGATCACGCCGCGGGAGTCCCGCAGCCTGTCGCTCAGCGTCCCGGTGGTGTCGTCGTCGCTGCGCCGCAGCGGCGGATCGATCTTCTCGGGCACCGTCGTCTGGGGATCCTGGGGCTGTGGCAGGACGGGCGGCCGAAGCTGCTGCGCGCTCGCGCCGGCGCCGGCGGCCAGCACCGCCCACACCGCCGCCATGCACAGGATCGGGACGCCCCCCGCGACTCGTCGTGTCATCGCCGACCTCCTTTGCGGCGGGTCAACGGGCGTCGGCGGGACTTGTTCCCGGTTGCGAAGCGCCGGGGCTGCCGCCATTGTGGCGCGCCCCCGCGGGAGGCGGGGCACGAAGGGAGAAACGAACAATGGCTCAGGGCCGCAGGATCGCCATCGTCACCGGCGCGGGATCGGGAGTGGGACGCACCGTTGCGCTGTCGCTGGCGAAGGCCGGCTACGCCGTCGGCCTTGCCGGCCGCCGTCCGGCGCCGCTGGACGAGACCGCCGCGATGATCGTGCAGGCGCACGGCGCCGGCACCGCGCTGGCCGTCCCCACCGATGTCGGCGACCCGGCCTCCGTGCGCGCCCTGTTCGACCGCGTGGTCGACGCCTGGGGCCGCCTCGACGTGATCTTCAACAATGCCGGCTCCGGCGCCCCGGCCGTCCCCGTCGAGGAGCTGAGCTTCGAGCAGTGGAAGGCCGTCGTCGACGCCAACCTCACCGGCACCTTCCTGTGCATCCAGAACGCCTTCCGGGTGATGAAGGCGCAGTCGCCGCGCGGCGGCCGCATCATCAACAACGGCTCGGTCTCGTCCTACGTCCCGCGCCCGATGTCGATGCCCTACACCGCCACCAAGCACGGCGTGCTCGGCCTGACGAAGACCGCCGCGCTCGACGGCCGCGCCTTCGACATCGCCGTCGGCCAGATCGACATCGGCAACGCCGCGACCGACATGACGGAGCGCATGAAGCGCGGCGTCCCGCAGGCCAACGGCACGATGATGCCCGAGCCGACCATCGACGCGCAGCACATCGCCGATGCGGTGGTCTACATGGCGGGCCTGCCGCTCGACGCCAACGTGCTCAACATGACGGTGATGGCGACGAAGATGCCCTATGTCGGGCGCGGCTGAGGCGCCTCACCCCCGCGCGAGGCGCGGCGGCAGCGCCGCCCGCTTCTCGCCCACCGCCACGGCCAGCGCCATGGCGAGGCTGAGCGAGGCCGAGAGCGACCGGAACGATCCGAAGTCGCTCTCCACGACCTCGAACCACACCTCCGCGTGCGGCCGGAGCGGCGAGAACACGCTGTCGGTGATCGCGATCACCGGCACCTTCGCCTCGGCGGCGGCGCGCGCCAGGTCGACCGTGAACGGCGTGTAGGGCGTGAAGCTGATCGCCACCAGCACGTCGCGCGGGCCGGCATAGGCCATCTGTTCCGGCCCGAGGCTGGCGACGTTGTCGACCAGCAGGGAGCGGAGCTTCAGCTTGGGCAGGGCGTAGGCGAGGTAGGCGGCGATGGGAAACGCCCTTCGCTGGCCGAGCAGGTAGATCGTGTCGGCGCGGGCCAGGATGTCGACGGCGCGCTCGAGGTCCTCGCCGGAGATCGTCTGCCGCATCCGCTCCAGCGACGTCGTGGCGCTTTCCACGAAGCCGAACAGCAGCCGCAGCGGGTCATGCCCGGCATGCGACACGTCGTTGAGCGTGCGCAGGCGCTCCTCGTAGTCCGGCCAGCGCTCGCGCAGCCGGTGGCGGAACACGCCCTGGAGGTCCGAGAATCCCGCGTAGCCCAGCGCCTTGGCGAAGCGCACCAGCGTCGAGGGCTGGACGTCGGCGAGGGCGGCGATGCTGGCGGCCGTGCCGAAGGCGACCTCGTCGGGATGCGCCATGGCGAACTCCGCCACCTGCTGCAGGCGGCGGGGCAGCACCTGCCGACGCTCGGCCAGAAGCGCCTTCAGGCCTTCGAAGTCCCGGGGGATCGTCTGCTCGCTCATGCCCTCACCGCGCGCTGGACCGCGGCGGGCAGGCTCCACCCCGGCGGGGGCATCAAATCACGGCGGGAACGAATTTTCCATTCCGCTCACGGGTCGGCCCAGCCATTCCAGCACGCCCCGCGCCGGGGCATGCGGCCGGTGCGGATCAGCGGCGGCGGAAGGTCGGACGGGCCGGCCCGGGACCCGTGCCTGCGCGCTCGTCCTTGTGGCGGAAGACCAGGCGGGCCTTGTCGAGGTCGTAGGGCGACATCTCGACGGTCACGCGGTCGCCCGCGAGCGTCTTGATGCGGTTCTTCTTCATCTTGCCGGAGGTGTAGGCGATGACGATGTGCCCGTTGTCGAGCTGGACGCGGTACCGGGCGTCCGGCAGGAGCTCGGTGACGAGCCCCTCGAAGGCGATGGTTTCTTCCTTGGCCATATAAAAGTCCTGACTGGTGCGCCGTCCGACACCGGACCGGTCGGTCACGATGTGATGCGATGCGCGTGCGTAACCCGGCGGGCCGCCGATCTCAAGGCGAATGCGCGGCGCCGGCAGGCATGGCGGCCGATTCTGTCCCCGGCCGGCGGTCACGCCGCCGCGGCGGCGTCCCGGCTGCCGGCGTCCGCGGACGCCCGGATCGTGTCCTGGAAATGCTCGATGTCGCGGCGGATGCGCCGGCCTTCCTCGTTCACCTCGACGACGAGGCTCAGCACAGTCTCGGCGGCGGCGTTGGCGTTCTCCGCCGCCAGCGCCACGCTGCGCGCCGTGGAGGATGCGGCCGAGGTCTCGGTCGTGGTGTCCCGGATCATCTGGGCGACCTGTTCCACCGACTGGCCCTGCCGCTCCACGATGGCGCCGATCTGGGCGCCGATCGATCCCAGCGAGCCGATGCGCGCATGGATTCCGCCCATCGCGTCGATGCAGGAGGCGGTCGCCGTCTGGATCGCCTGGATCTGCCGGGCGATGTCGGATGTGGCGTCGCTGGTCTGCTGGGCGAGGGACTTCACCTCCGCCGCCACGACGGCGAAGCCGCGCCCGCTCTCGCCGGCCCGCGCCGCCTCGATCGTGGCGTTGAGGGCGAGCAGGTTGGTGCGGCCCGCGATGGACGCGATCAGCTTGGTGATCGAGCTGATGTGGCTGGCCGTGCTGGCCAGCTGGTGGATCGCCTCCTCGGTGCGCAAGGCCTCGACCCGGGCATCGTTGGCGGTGAGGTTGGTTTCCAGCGACTTCGTCGCCATGTCGCGCGTCGCATGCGACATGGCGTCGGCGGTCTGCGCGACCCACGACACGCGCTGCGCCACGCGGGCGGAGGATTCGCTGGCCTCCTCGCTGCCTTCGCGGGCCTGTTCGACCACCTGCGTCATCGCCGTGCAGCGGGCGGTGATGTCCTCGATCATGCTGGCCAGCCGCGTCACCGAGGTGTTCAGCTTCGAGTTGAAGGCGTTGACCGTTTCCGCCAGCGCCGCCTCGCGCCGCAGCAGGGCGGCCTGCTCGTCGCGCTGGACGAGCGCCAGCGACGTGGCGAGGTTCTCGCGCTCGATCGCCTCGACCCGCGCCTGGGTGCGCGCCGCCGACCGCATCTGGCGCACCAGCACCACGAGCAGGCCGAGCATCGACAGCGCCAGTCCGCCGATCGCCGTCGCCAGCATCCGGTAGAGGTTCTTCACCTCCTCGCGCGCGTCCAGCCGCCGCAGCGTGTCGAGCTGATGGACCCGCGAGAGCTGGATCGCGAAGACGGGAACCTTGTCGGCGATCCGGTCCCGCATGTCCTTGAGCACGGGCCGGGCGGCCGCCGCGTCGGTGATGCCGTCGAGCAGCTTCGCGATATCGTCGGACTGGGCGGCGGCGAGGGCGATGGGCGAGTCCAGCTCCCGCACGTCCGGTAGCCTGAGCGCGTTGGGGCTGTCCCGGTAGATCGAGATCCGGCTGTAGTAGATGTCGAACCGCTCGCGGATCGCCTGGATGTCGGCGTCGGTCGGCGGCGTCGGCCGGGACAGGACGTTCGAGATCACCTCCGTCGTGCGCAGCGTTTCGCCGAACAGCTGGAACATCGCCCAGGGCGTGTTCCGGATGACCTGGTTGCTTTCGCGCGTCAGTTCGCGCTCCAGCACCACGAAGATGCCGATGATGGAGACCATCATGACGACGGCGGCAAGGCCCAGCCCATAGCCGAGCATGCGACCGGGCCGGAACGGCCACCGCCTGCCATTGTCCTGATCACTGGCCGTCCGGGACGACGGCAAACGCCGATCCCCCACAAGCCGCAGTCGCCCCGTCGACATTCGCGTCCACTACCCGGCCGCCCCCCGGGCGCTGGAATAACAATTTTAAGTTGAAGGACTTGATGAATCCTCAACAGGCCTGTCGGGGTCAGGTCGCCCTTCGTAGGAGAGGATCGCATCCTGCACGACGGGAGCCAGCCCCGGTCCGCCTCGCAGCGGACCGGGACAACGCACCCTTAGTCGGACTGGCCCGGGGGCAGCTTCTTCTGCGGGTCGGCGCGCCCGCCCTTGCCGTCCTGGCCCCGGTCTCCCCGGTCTTTTTCTGGACCCTCGCCCTTTCCGGGCGCCGGGCCGGGAGCCTGCGGCGGCCGCACGGCCCCGGTTGTATCCCCGCCGCCGCCACGGTTCCGCGCGGGACCGGGCATCGTGCCGCGGTTCTCCTCGCGGCGCTGGATCGCCTCGACCGGAGCCTGTCGTGCCGGAACCGCCTCGTCGGGTCGTGATGCCGCGCCCGCTGGCCGCGGGCCGGGTTCCTGCGCACGCTGCGGCCGCTCGGGCATCGGCGGCGTCCGCTCCACGTCGCGTCGGCGATCCGGCGCGGCGTCGCCCGGTGACGTCGTGCGCTGGCGGCGGCGCTCGGCCGGCTCGGCGGCATCCGGCGTGGCCTGGCGCGCGGGCGACGTCCCCGGCCTCGGCCGGTCGGCCGGCGTCGGGTCGAGTGCGGAGGGCTGGCTGTCCGGCACGCGCTGGCGGCGGCGCTCCGCCGGCTCGGTGGCATCCGGCGTGGCCTGCCGCGCCGGCGACGTCCCCGGCCTTGGCCGGTCGGTCGGCGTCGGGTCGAGTGCGGAGGGCTGGCTGTCCGGCGCGGACGGGCGCGTCGCTTCGGCCGGGCGCTGCGGGGTGCGGTCAGGGACCGTCGCGGTGCCGGCGGGCGGGCCGGACGGAGTCGCCTCCGGCGGGCGTGTCGCGTCGCGGGGCCCGCCGTCGGGGCGCCGGTCGCCGGTCGTCGAACGGGTCTCGGTGCTGATCGAACGGACCTCCCGCGGCACGGGCACGCTGTCCGCGCGCGGCAGGTTGCGCGGCTCGATGGTCACGTTCGAGTCGCGGCGGAGGATCTCGGGGTCGAGGCCGAAATTGACCGTGATCCCGCCGCGACGCTCGATGCGCCCGATGGGCCGCGCCTCCCCATAGACCCGCCGCACGTCCGGCTGGCTGATGATCACGGTGGTGATGCGGTCCTCGGCGATGCGGCCGGCGGGCACGAACACCCACTCCTCCTCGATCGCGACCTCCCGGCTGCGCGCCCGGACGAGCCGCGACGCATTGCGCGGCGGCAGCGGCCGCCAGCCGACATGCGTGGGGCTGCGTCGCCATTCGACCCAGGCCGGAGCCCATTCGACGTCGGCGATCCACACCCAGCCCTCGACGGGATCGTCGTACCAGCGCCCGTAGTGGTAGGTGACCTCGGCCCAGGGCTCGGTCGAGACGAAGTACCAGCCCACGCGCCGGTTGAAGATCCAGCGTCCGTTCGTGTAGGGCCGCCAGTCCGGGTCGACGTCGACGGGCTTCCACGCGCGGCCGAGCCCGCGGATCTCCACGAACTCCCCCTCGGGCCGGACACGCTCATAGAGCATGTCGACCGAGACGCGCTCGCGCTCCGCCGGACCGCGCGCCTCGCTGCGCACGCCCCGGTCCGGTCCCCGTTGCGCCATGACGTCCCTTGGCTGCGCCGACGCGCCGGCCCCGAACGTCAGTCCCGCCGCGAGCGCGACGATGGCAACGGATGACACGTGCTTGTGCTTGCTGATGGCCACGACGGACCCTCCTGTTTCAGGCGCCCCTCGTTGGCCCGGTCAACGCCGGCACGGGCGTTGCGTTCCGCGGTATCCGGCCAACGCTTCCATTGACGACATACCAACCAGTTGGTATGTTTCTCTCCGCCAAGGGACTGAGCACATGGTTCGCGCCGGGACATCACGGGAAAAACTGCTGGAGGCCGCGTTCGGGCTCATCCGCGCGCAGGGCTACGCGGCGACCACGGTCGACCAGCTCTGTGCCGCGGCCGGCGTCACCAAGGGCGCGTTCTTCCACCACTTCCGCAGCAAGGACGACCTGGCCGTCGCGGCGGCCGACCACTGGTCGGCGGTCACCGGCGCCTTCTTCGCGGCTGCCCCCTACCACGCCCATCCCGATCCGCTGGACCGGGTGCTGGGCTATCTCGCGTTCCGCAGGGAGATCCTGCAAGGCCCGGTCGCGCAGTTCACCTGCCTCGTCGGCACCATGGTGCAGGAGGCCTACGACGCCCATCCCGCCATTCGCGAGGCCTGCGACGCCTCGATTTCCGGCCACGCCGCCCGGCTGGAGGAGGACATCCGCGAGGCCATGGCGAACCACGGCATCGACGAACGCGCATGGACCGCCCGCAGCCTCGCCCTGCACACGCAGGCGGTGCTGCAGGGAGCCTTCGTGCTGGCGAAGGCCAAGGCGGGCCCCGAGATCGCCATGGAGAGCGTCGATCATCTGATCCGCTACGTGGAACTGCTCTTCAGCCGCCCGGCAATCCGCTGAGATCCCCGAAGCCCCGTCACGGGAGAACCACCATGACGACCACGCCGACCACCGCGACCCGCACGCTCACCCCCCGGCAGCAGGCCGACGAGACTGCCATCCGCGCCCTGGTCGCGGCATGGTCCCGCGCCGTCGAGGCCAGGGACGCAAACGCCATCGTCGCGGCCTACACGCCCGAGACGGTGCTTTACGATGCCATCCCGCCGGGTCGCATCGTCGGTGCCGACGCCATCGCGGCCGTGTGGGAGGCCTGCTTTCCGTACTTTCCGGAGCGCTTCCGCTCCGAGCACAAGGACCTCGTCGTCGAGGTCGACGGCGATGTCGCCTTCGTGCACGGCCTGCACCACTTCGTGCCGGAGCCGGCCGACCATCCGAGCGGCGCGACATGGATGCGCGTCACGGCCTGCTTTCGCCGCATCGACGGCGCGTGGCGCGTCGCCCACGAGCACGTCTCCATCCCGTTCGACCCGATGTCGGGCAAGGCGGTCCATCTCGGCGCGGACGGCAATGCCGGCACCGGGCCCGGGATGCCGGTGAGCGCGGTGCACAGCGTGACGCCCCATCTCGTCTGCAGCGACGCGGCTGCCGCCATCGCCTTCTACGAGAAGGCCTTCGGCGCGCAGGAGATGGTGCGGCTGCCGGGCCCGGACGGCCGGCTGCTGCACGCCTGCGTGGTCGTCAACGGCTCGACGGTCATGCTCTGCGACGAGTTTCCCGAGATGGGCGGCAAGGCGCCGACCACCCTGCACGGCACGCCGGTGACCCTTCACCTGCCGGTGCCGGACGTCGATGCCGCCGTCGCCCGCGCCGCGGAGGCCGGCGCCCGCGTGGTCATGCCCGTCGCGGACATGTTCTGGGGCGATCGCTATGGCCTCGTCGAGGACCCCTTCGGCCACCAATGGTCGATCGCCACGCCGATCCGACCGGTTGCGCCGGAGGATCTACCGGACGCGCTCCGTGGCGCGATGGGCGGCGTCGACCCGTGCCCTCCGGCGGCCCCCTGACGCGGCGCCGTCCTGTCGACCCAACGAACCCGATGGAGCCTGCGATGACCGGAATGCCTGCGGAAGACCCCCGCGACCTCCACCTGACGCGCGATCTCGACGCCCCGCGCGCCAATGTCTGGCGCTGCTGGACCGAGCCGGAGCTGATGAAGCGCTGGTTCACGCCCGTGCCCTGGAGCACGACGCATGCCGAGATCGACCTGCGGCCCGGCGGCAGCAACTTGGTCGTGATGCGCGGCCCCGACGGCGAGGAGCAGACCCATCGGGGCGTCTACCTGGAGGTCGTGCCCGGGGAACGGCTCGTCATGACCGACGCCTTCCGGTCGGCCTGGGAGCCGTCCGAACGACCCTTCATGACGGCGATCGTCACCCTTGCCGACGCCGGCCAGGGCCGCACGCGCTACACCGCCCGCGTCCGTCACTGGACGCTGGAGGACCGGCAGGCCCATGAATCCATGGGTTTTCACGCGGGCTGGGGCAAGGCTGCGGAGCAGCTCGAAGCCGTCGCCCGTTCCCTCTGAGGACCGAAACAGGGAGACCCGACATGTCATACGTCGACGGATTCGCCGCGGCCGTTCCAACGGCCAACCGCCAGGCCTACCGCGCCCACTGCGAGGCGTCGGCGGCGGTCATCAAGGAGTTGGGCGCTCTTCGGGTCGTCGAATGCTGGGGCGACGACGTGCCCGACGGCAAGCTGACGTCCTTCCCGATGGCGGTGAAGAAGGAGCCCGACGAGACCGTCGTCCTGTCCTGGGTCGTCTGGCCGGACAAGGCGACCCGCGATGCCGGCATGGCCGCGATGATGAAGGATCCCCGCATGCAGCCGGACGTCAACCCGATGCCGTTCGACGGCAGGCGAGTGATCTACGGGGGCTTCGAGGTCCTTCTCGAACGCTGAGGGAGCCCGGGCGGGCGGTTCGTCCGCCCGGCCTCAGCGTCCCTGCTTGCGAAGCTTCGCCCGCAGCTTCGCGTTCTCGCGCATCAGGGCGTCGATGCGGATCATGAGGTCGCGCTCGCGGCGGCGTTCCCGCTCGTACTGCTCGGCCGCCGCGTGCGCGGCATTGTACGCCGTGCGCAGGAGGTGCTCGTCGAATTCGTCGAAATCCTCGAGGGGCTGGACCGGCTGCGGACGCCGGAAGTGAACGATCTCGCCCATGTTCAGTCCTCGCACCGGAGCGCAGGACACGCGAACGCAACCATACAGGCCTCCCACCTCAACTGACCGCGAATCGCGCGGTCAGCCAGAAGTGAGGCCTATCCCGTTACGGATCGGTAACCGTGCCTCCTCCCGAGGCGTCCCGGATCGCAACCGGACGCCGCCGGCGGCGATTGTTGGTCCACGCCGCCGGCGCGCCGGCGCTCCACCGGTCCGGACGCACCGGCGGAGCCGCGAGCGTCGCGGGCATCAGTTCGTCGAGAAGGTGATGCCGTCGGAATCGCGGAACGTCTTGGGGCCGGTCCGCGTCCAGGTCGAGCAGTTCTCGATGCCCGGATTGATCTTCTCCCAGGTGACGCAGGTGCGGTTGCCGCGCATCGTCCACCGGCCCGCATCCTCCGGGCCGCTCTTCAGGCTGGACTTCGACAGGGCCACGGTGTTGTCGCTGTAGAAGACGGTGACCCCGGACTGGCTGCCGTCGTCGCTCCGCCAGTTGAGCGGGCGGCCGACGAGCTCGGCGCGGATCGCCGATCGCGACATGGCGCCGGACCGGGACGCGCTCTGGGGCCTGGATCCGGTGGTGGCCGTGGACTGGGGGATGCCCAGCACGCCCTTCACGCCGCCCGCGACACCGCCGAAGACACCGCCGACGGCGCCGCCGACGACCCCGCCCACCGGGCCCGCGGCCTTGTTGCCGACAGACGCGCCTTCCTGCGCGCCGCGGACCACCCCCTGGGCGAGCAACGGCGCAGGTCCCGCCAGAACAAGTCCGGCCCCCAGCAGGGCAACCGCGTAGCGCATCGAGTTCATGATCGTTCTCCGAATTGACGTGTGTCTCCCCAACACGCCAGCCGCAGCAGAGTTCCAGTCACCGCCGCCGCGCGCGGGACTGGCCGGGCCGTCGCGTCTCCCGCGGAGGGGAGCACCCCTTGCGAACGGGCGGGCGCATGCCAGACTCCCCGTCATGCCGCAGCCTCCGCGAGCGGGGCGCGGCGACGGCGCACGGCGCCTCGACGGACAGGGAAGGACCCGGGCGGAGCGCGGGTCCGGCGCTCCGGGCGGGGTCGATCGCGCGCCGGCCACGTCGGCTGAAGGGGAGGACGGACGATGCGGGTGATGGTGCTGGTGAAGGCCACTGACGACAGCGAGAGGGGTCTCTTGCCCACGCCGGAGATGATGGAGGCCATGGGCCGCTTCAACGAGGAGTTGTCCAGGGCCGGCATCTTGCTGGCCGGAGACGGCCTCAAGCCCTCCTCGCACGGCGTGCGCGTGGCGTTCGATGGCCCCGGTCGCACCGTCGTCGAGGGACCGTTCGCCGCGACCAGCGAGCTGGTCGCCGGCTTCTGGCTCTGGACCGTGACGGACATGGACGACGCGATCGCCTGGGCGAAGCGCTGTCCCAATCCCATGCCCGGCCCGAGCGAAATCGAGATCCGTCCCCTGTACGAACTGGCGGATTTCCTGTGACGCTCCGGCCCGGAGCGAAGGATGTCAGTCGACCGGTCGAAGGACGATGGTGCCGCAAGAGGGATTCGAACCCCCGACCCCCTCATTACGAATGAGGTGCTC
>CAZJCW010000118.1:0-12587 GCA_964544365.1 uncultured Alsobacter sp. | reverse complement strand
GTCTCGCGCATCTGGTAGTCGACGCCCGCGTTCATGAGGTCCACCGCATGGATGCGGTCATAGGCCCTGGCGTGGATCTGCGCGAGGGGGAAGTGCTCGCGCACCAGTTCGACGACCGTGAGCGCCGCCTCCCGGTCATCGACGCAGATGGCGACCAGCCGCGCATGCGGCGCCCCGGCGGCCCGCAACACGTCGAGGCGTGTGCCGTCGCCGAAATACACCTTGAAGCCGAACCGCGCCGCCGACTGGATGCGCGTCACGTCCTTGTCGATGACGGTGACGTCCACTCCCTCGGCGAGCAGCACCTGCGTGCTGAGCTGGCCGAAGCGGCCGAAGCCGATGACGAGGACGCTGCCCTGCACGCCGTCGAAGGCGGTGAGATCGGCCTCCGGCTCGGGCTTGCCGGCGTCGCGCCGTGCGATGCCGATCTCGATCCCCTTGGCCAGCAGCGGCCCCATCGCCATGGTCAGGGCGGCGAGCGCGGTGGCGAGGCTCGCCTGCGAAGGCGTGAGGATGGCGAGCCCGCCGGCCAGCGGCAGCAGGACGAGCGAGAACTCGCCCGCCGGCGCCAGCAACACGGCGCTGCGCAGCGCATCGCGCCGCGAGGACCGGCTGAGGCGCTCCAGCGCGTAGGCCACGGCGACCTTGAGCGCGACGAGCCCGATGGCCGCGCCGAGCAGTAGCGGCAGGTTGGCGAGGATGAGCCCGGCCTGCATGGACATGCCGACGCTCATGAAGAACAACCCGAGCAGCAGCCCGCGGAACGGCTCGATGTCCGCCTCGAGCTGGTGGCGGAAGTTCGATTCGGCCAGCAACAGCCCGGCGAGGAAGGCGCCGAGCGCCATCGACATGCCCGAGACCTGCATCAGGAGCGCGCTGCCGAGCACGACGAGCAGCGCCGCGGCGGTCAGCACCTCGCGAGCGCCGGCCATCGCCAGCAGTCGGAACAGCGGGTTGAGCAGGTAGCGCCCGGCAAGGACGATGGCCGCCAGCGCCCCCACCGCGACGCCGACCGCCGTCAGCGTCCCGGCGGTGGACCCGCCGTTGCCGGCCGGCCCGGGCGCGAGCAGCGGAACGAGCGCGAGGATCGGCACGATGGCCATGTCCTGGAACAGCAGGACGGAGAAGGTGCGCTGCCCATAGGCCGATTGCAGGGTGCCGCGCTCGTCGAGGATCTGCAGCGCGATGGCGGTCGCCGACATGGCGAGCGCCACGCCGAGCACCACGGCGCCGCTCCAGCCGAAACCGAACGGCACCGCGGCGAGCGCCACGAGCGCGGCCGTTCCCGCGAACTGCGCCGCCCCCAGCCCGAAGATGTCCCGCCGCATGGCCAGCAGCTTCGACAGCTTCAGCTCCAGCCCGATGACGAAGAGCAGCAGCACGATGCCCAGTTCCGCCACGCCGCCGACCGTGGCCGCATCGTTGAACAGCCCGAACCCCGACGGCCCGATGGCCAGCCCTGCCGCGAGGTACCCGACGACGGCCCCCAGCCCGAGCCGCTTGAACAGCGGCACGGCCACCACCGCCCCGGCGCAGAACATCAGGATCGGCTGCAGGAAACTCGCGTCGTGGGCGGAAGCCATGGGGAGTGCCGGGGGAGCGTTACGGAACCGGCAACATAGGGTGGAAGACGCAGGAGGGCGAGGGGCGCTGACCCTGGCCGATGGCCCGTTCGGGCTCGCAGACGCGCCATCCCGGCAAGTCGCATCTTGCAGCTTTCGGGACTTGACGCTGTCTCGCCTATCCCCCGAACCCAACCCCGCCGCCCGCCGGCTCCATCCGCACCAGCCGCGAATCCGCCACGGCGGCCTGGCGGTGCTTGACGGCTTCGCGGTAGACCGGGTCGCGGATCATCTCCACGAAGGCGGCGACGGAGGGGTATTCGGCAATGAAGCATTCGTCCCAGGCCTCTTCACCGGGGCCGATGAGCATCAGTTCGAATCGCCCGCGCCAGACGATACGGCCACCGAGGCGCTGGAAGACGGGGAGGCTCTCGCGGCCATAGGCAGCGTAGGCCTGCGCACCCGTGGCGTCGCGCCCGTCCGGATAGGCGGCCTTCTCGCGGAAGCGGACGAGGTTGAGCATGTGGATGGGGCCGGGCCGGTCATCGGCGCGGAACGCGGCGAAGGTTTCGCGGGTGGGGTCGATGTGGCCCGTCATGGTCTCGTCCGGAACGTGGTCCCGGCGGAATGATGCGACGCGGCCGGCGGCCCGGCAAGGGACACGCGGGAGCGCGGGCGACCTACCACGGCAGGTCCATACGCTGCCTTACAGGGCGAAGCCGCCCTCTCGCAGGGCCCGCAGCAGGCCGGCATGGTCGCGGAAGACATGGCCGGTGAGCCCGGCGGCGCGGGCGCCCTCGACATTCTCCGGCCGGTCGTCGGTGAAGAAGGTCTGGGCGGGGGCGAAGCCGAGGCGGGCGCAGGCCTCGCGGAAGCTGGCGGGGTCGGGCTTGGCGGCGGCCAGCTCCGCCGAGACGAGGATGCGCGGGCCGAACAGCGGCCTGAGCTGAGGGAACAGCGTGTCGATGCTCTCGCGCACCAGGTGGTCGTTGTTGGTGAGGATGCCGACCGGCGCCAGCGCGCCGAGGCGGGCGACGGTGGCCAGCACGTCCTCGAACGGGCGCATGGCGACGCGCCGCGCCTCCACCCACGCGTCCCGGTCGATGGGACGGCCGAGGCGTCGGCCGAACTCGGCGAGGAAGGCGTCCGCCGTCCAGCGCCCGCCGCGATCCGCCTCCTCGAGGAAACCCGAGTCCCAGATCCTCTCGCGCACCGCGTCCGGTGTCGTCCCCGCGAGCGCCGCGAGGCGCGCGATGCGTGTGTCGACGTCGTAGTGGCAGAGCACGTCGTCCATGTCGAACAGGGCGAAGCGCAGGGGCATGGCGGCGGCTCCCGGTGGATGGCGGAGAATAGCCGGGGAGCGAGGCGAATGGCGAGCGGGGAGCGGCGTGCTTGACCTCTCCGCCGCTTGGTCACACAAACGCAGGATCGCCCGCCAGTTGAATGCCGGTCATGCCGAAGCCCCACGATCACGCCGATGCCCCGGACCTGGCCGCTTCCGCGAAGCCGCCGCTGACCGTGCTCCTGTGCGCGCCGCGCGGGTTCTGCGCCGGGGTGGTGCGGGCCATCGACGCGGTGGAACAGGCGCTCCGGCTCCACGGCGCGCCCGTTTATGTGCGCCATGAGATCGTCCACAACAAATATGTCGTGGAGGGCCTGCGCCGGAAGGGCGCGGTGTTCGTGGCCGAACTCGACGAGGTGCCGGACGGGCCGCACCCGGTGATCTTCTCAGCCCACGGCGTGCCCAAGGCGATCCCGCGCGAGGCGGACGGACGCGGGCTTTTCGCCATCGACGCCACCTGCCCGCTGGTGACGAAGGTGCACCGCGAGGCCGAGATCCACCACAAGCGCGGGCGCACGGTGATCCTCGTCGGCCATGCCGGCCACCCGGAGGTGGTGGGCACGATGGGCCAGCTGCCGGACGGCGCGGTGACCCTCGTCGAGACGGTGGAGGACGTGGCGCGGCTGGAACCGGCGGACCCGGCGAGCCTCGCCTTCGTCACGCAGACGACACTGTCGGTGGACGACACGCGGGAGATCGTGGAGGCGCTGCGCGTCCGCTTCCCCGCCATCGTCGCCCCGCACAAGGAGGACATCTGCTACGCCACCACCAACCGCCAGGAGGCGGTGAAGCGCGTGGCGCCGGAGGTCGACGCGATGATCGTCGTCGGCTCGCCGAACTCGTCGAACTCGCAGCGCCTGCGCGAGGTGGCAGAGCGGGCCGGCTGCAGGGTGTCGCGCCTCGTGCTGCGGGCGCAGGACATCGAGTGGCCGCTGTTCACCGGCATCGCCAGCCTCGGCATCACGGCCGGCGCTTCGGCCCCGGAGATCCTCGTCGAGGAGATCATCGACGCCTTCGCGCAGCGCTACGCGGTGACGGTGGAAACCGTGACGACGGCGGACGAGAGCGTGTTCTTCCCGCTGCCGCGGAGCCTGCGGGCACAGGGCGACGCGGCCGAGGCATCCGGCGCCGCCCCGGCGGCCGGCGCGGCGGAGTAGGGCGCTTGGCGGTCTACACGGACGTCTCCGACGAGGAACTCGCCGCCTTCGTCGCCCGCTACGACATCGGCGGCGTGCTGGCGGCCAAGGGCATCGCCGAGGGCGTCGAGAACTCCAACTACCTGCTCCATACCGAGCAGGGGTTCTACATCCTCACCCTCTACGAGAAGCGGGTGAAGGAGGAGGACCTGCCGTTCTTCATCGGGCTGATGGAACATCTCGCGGCGCGCGGACTGACCTGCCCGCTGCCGGTGAAGGACCGCGCCGGATCGGCGCTGGGGAGGCTGGCCGGGCGGCCGGCGGCGATCGTCACCTTCCTCGACGGCATGGGCGTGCGCCGCCCCGGCGTCGGCCACTGCGCGGGCGTCGGCGAGGCGCTGGCGCGGCTGCATCTGGCGGGAGCGGATTTCCCCATGCGGCGGGCGAACGCGCTGTCCGTCGCCGGCTGGCGGCCGCTGTTCGATGCTGCGCGAGAGCGGGCCGACACGGTGCAGCCAGGCCTCGCCGAGCACGCCGGCCGCGCCCTCGATCAACTGGAGCGCGCGTGGCCGCGCGGCCTGCCGGACGGCGTGATCCACGCCGACTTGTTTCCCGACAACGTGTTCTTCCTCGGTCCGCGCCTGACGGGTCTGATCGACTTCTACTTCGCCTGCACGGACGCGCTCGCCTACGACCTCGCCGTCTGCCTGAACGCCTGGTGCTTCGAGCAGGACGGCTCCTACAACCTCACCAAGGGCCGGGCGATGATCGCCGGCTATGAGCGCGTGCGGCGGCTCGGGGGTGACGAGGTCGAGGCGCTGCCGCTGCTCGCCCGCGGCGCGGCGATGCGCTTCATGCTGACGCGGCTGGTCGACTGGCTGAACGTTCCGCCGGGGGCGCTGGTGCGGCCGAAGGACCCGCTCGAATACTACCGCAAGCTGCGCTTCCACGAGCGCGCGACGACCGCGGCGGATTACGGACGGGATCCGTGACGGCGAGGGCGGAGCAGCGGCTCACCATCTACACGGACGGCGCCTGCTCCGGGAACCCGGGGCCCGGCGGCTGGGGCGCGCTGCTGCGCTGGGGCGAAACCGTCAAGGAAATCAAGGGCGGCGAGGCCGACACCACGAACAACCGCATGGAACTGACCGCGGCCATCATGGCGCTGGAGGCCCTCAAGCGCCCCTGTGTCGTCGACCTGTGGACGGACAGCCAGTATGTGCGCCAGGGCATCACGTCCTGGTTGTACGGGTGGAAAGCCAACGGCTGGAAGACCGCCGACAAGAAGCCCGTCAAGAACGCAGAACTCTGGCAGAGACTCGACGCGGCCCGTCACAGGCACGAAGTCCACTGGCACTGGGTGAAGGGCCACGCCGGCCATCCCGAGAACGAGCGCGTGGACGAACTCGCCCGCGAGGGCATGGCGCCGTTCAAGAACCGCTAAGGCGCAACCTGCGCCGCGATCGCCCCGGACATGGTCCGGATTCCGGCAGTTTCAACCAGAGAGCGTGATCGAAACGCCCTCTCCCGACGAGCGGGGGAGGGCAGGGAGCGGATAGCGGGCGCGCGGCCCGCCGAGGTCTGGCCCCGTCGTTCAGAGCTTGGCGAGCAGCGCCTCGGCGCCGGAGATGTCGGCCTTGGACGGGCCGTCCTCGACGTTGACGGACGACACGACACCATCCTCGACGATCATCGAATAGCGCTGCGAGCGCGTTCCGAGGCCGAAGCCCGTGCCGTCGAGGGCGAGGCCGATCGCCTTGGCGAAGTCGGCGTTGCCGTCCGACAGGAACTCGATCTTGCCCTTGCCGCCGGTCGACTCCGCCCAGGCGTTCATGACGAACACGTCGTTGACGCCGGTGACGGCGATCGCATCGACGCCCTTGGCCATGATCGCGTCGTAATGCGTCAGGTAGCCCGGGAGGTGGTTCTTGTGGCACGTCGGCGTGAAGGCGCCGGGGACGGCGAACAGGACGACCTTGCGCCCCTTGAAGATCTCGTCGGTCGTCCGCGTGGCCGGACCATCGGCCGTCATCACACGGAACGTAGCGTGGGGAAGCGTATCGCCGACTGCGATCGTCATAGGCAACTCCATTGCGTCGATTGGTGCGCGGACACGCGCCGCGAGACGAAACGTATCTAGTGCGCGCGACCGCCCGAGTCGAGGTGCGCCTCGACTTCGACGGCGTCGTCCCCGGCGGTCATCGTGAACCGCAGCGGAAGATCGGCGAGCCTGCCGTCCTTCGGCTTGCCGTCGACGGTGACGCGGTAGTCCAGCAGCCGCGCCCCGCCGGGCTGCGCCAGGGTCGACACCGGGAACGGCGCCGAGAACACCCACCCGTCGGGCCCCTCGGTGAAGATGTCGACGATGCCACGTGTCTCGGGCACGAGGGCCGTCACCTTCAGCGCTTTCCCGTCCGGCGTCGCCACCGCCGAGACGATGGCCGGCGCGCCCGGATCCCCGAGCCGGGCGGGCTTGGGCAGCCTGGCCTCGACCGTGTCGAGGGCGCGGGTGTGAACCGTCGACTGGCCCTTCAGCGACAGCGTCAGCTGCGCCTCGCCCTTGGCCGGGATGCAGATCTTCTCGCAGACGGCGTAGTCGACCTTGACCGAAAGCAGGGCCGGCTTGCGGGGATCGATCAGCCGCACCCGCAGCGGCAGCAACACCCGGTCGGGATACCCGATCGAGGACCCGGCCTGGTCGTCGAAGCGATAGGGCGCGGGCCACGCCACCGTCACGTCGGCGATGTTCTCGGACTGCGCCCAGTTGAAGACGGGCGGCAGGCCGCTGTCGCCCGGCGTGCGCCAGTACGTCTTGAAGTTCGGGTCGAGCTTGAACTCGATCCCGGCGCGCCATCGCGCCGGATCGGCAATGTCAGGGCCGCCGTCGACGAGGCGAAGCGCGGCATGCAGCGTCTGCGACCACGCCGAAGCACCCGGCGGCTGCGCGACGGCAACGAGCACCGTCGCGGCCAGCCCGGCGGCCGAGGCGAGCACGGCCGCAAATCCACATGACAGGCGCGTCCAAATCGTCATGCGTCCTTCATGCCCTTTTGCCCGTCCAACACCAAGTGAACACGCCGTGATCGGAGTGACGTGGAACATCGGGCGGTGGGTCGCGTTGGCTTCCAACTCGAAAGGGGGTAGCATGATCATGTTGGACATTCTGGACCTTGGTGAGGACATGGGCTCGCGCGGCTTTCTCGACGGCCAGCTCCTGGTCGCCATGCCGGGCATGCCCGACCCGCGTTTCGCCCGCACGGTGATCTATGTGTGCGCGCACTCGCCGGAGGGTGCCATGGGTCTGGTGATCAACCAGCCCGCCCAGAACGTCGCGTTTCCTCACCTTCTCGAACAGCTCGAGATCATCCCGTCCGCCAAGGGCATTCGCCTGCCGACCCAGGCCGAGGCCGTGCCTGTCCTCAAGGGCGGCCCCGTCGAGACGGGTCGCGGGTTCGTCCTGCACTCGGCGGATTTCTTCATCGAGAAGTCGACCCTGCCGATCGACGAGGGCATCTGCCTGACGGCGACCGTGGACATCCTGCGCGCGATCGCCCAGGGCGAGGGGCCGAAGGAGGCCGTGCTCGCGCTCGGCTATGCGGGCTGGGGCGCGGGGCAGCTGGAAACCGAAATCAACGAGAACGGCTGGCTCAACTGCGACGCCGATCCGGCGCTGCTATTCGACGGCGGATTCGAGACCAAGTACGACCGCGCCCTGCGCAAGATCGGCGTCGACCCCGCCATGCTGTCGCGCGACGCGGGCCACGCCTAGAAGCGCCGCCGCGCGGGATCGTGCCACGGGTGGGGGAACCCGCGGTCGAGATGTCCTGAAGCCGTCCGGACGCTCCACGCGGGTCGAAAGGGTGCAGGTTGTATGGTGCACCCGTTCCACGCCGCATCTTCGCTGCTCCGGTCTCGAATGACGGCGGACCCGCCGCAGGACGAGGGCCGACCCACGCTCCGCAGCGCGATGGCCGTCGGTCAGAGGCGATAGACGAAGTAGCGGCGCTCCGGCAGGCCGAGGGCGGATGCCGTATCCGGCGCGCCGAGGGCGAGTGCCTGGTCCGACAGCACAACGGCCTGCGACGCCAGCAGCGGTGGCAGCAGGCGTGAGAGGATGGCCGCGAAGGCGGCGTTTGCGTCGCTCTCCCCGGTGCCGAGGTCGCAGTGGACGAGAACGGCCTCGCGGGGGCGGCGGGCTGCGAACGCCGGCAGGGTCTCGCGCAGGTCGCCGACCTCGAGCAGGTGGGCCGGCGGCATGCAGTCGGGATGCGCCGCCGGGGAGCGTTCGAAGACGACGATCTCGCGGCCCGGCAGGCGCTCGCGCAGATGGTCGTAGGTCCTGCCGTTTCCGAGGCCCAGCTCCAGCACGAGCCCCGGACGGCCGGCGGTCTCGGCTGCGGCCCAGTCGAGCGCCCGGCGCTGCGCTTCGAGGCGGCGGATGACGCTGTCGAGCCGGCTCACGAGGCTTCTCAGGCGGCTTCGGTGGAGGCGGCGCCGACGAGCTTGCGCGCTTCGAGCGCGGTCATCGGCGGTCCGAATGCGTATCCCTGCGCATACTCGCAGCCGAGCTGGTTGAGCTCGACCGCATCGGATTCCGTCTCCGCCCCCTCCGCGACCACATCCATGCCGAGGTCATGGGCCAGCGTCACGATGGAGCGAAGGATGACCGGCCGGTTGCCCTTCTGGTCCGGGCGGACGAAGGACTTGTCGACCTTGATCGTGTCGAAGGGGAAGCGCTGCAGGTAGCTCAGCGACGAATAGCCGGTGCCGAAGTCGTCGAGCGACAGGCCCGCGCCCAGCTCGGACAGCCGGGTCAAGATCTGCGCCGCATACTCGGGGTTCTCCATCACCAGCCCTTCGGTAATCTCGAGCTTCAGCGTGCCGCGCTGCACCGCCCAGCGGTTCATGACCGCCTTGACGTCCTGCAGGAGGTCATGGCGCAGCAGCTGGCGGCTCGACACGTTGATGCTGACGAAGATCGGCGGGTCGACTTCCAGCGCCCGCTGCCACGCCGCCAGTTCGCCCGTCGCCTTCTCCATGGTGAAGACGCCGAGGTCGACGATGAGGCCGCTGTCCTCCGCGATCGGGATGAACTCGGACGGCGCAAGACGCCCGTGCTTGGGGTGGTCCCAGCGCAGCAGGGCCTCGAAGCCGGCGACCGTGCGATCCTCCAGCCGGATGATCGGCTGGTAAAGCACCTTGATCTCGTTGCGCTCCAGGGCCCGGCGCAGGTCCATCTCGAGCGCGATGCGGTCGGTCCGCTGCGCACGCATCGCGGGGCGGAACACTTCGATCCGGTCTCCGCCGAGACGCTTGGCGTGCATCATCGCGATCTCGGCGTTCTTGACCACGTCCTCGCCACGGATCTGCCCCGTCGGGTCGGGCAGGGCGATGCCGAGGGATGCGGTCAGGAAGATCTCGCGGTCGCCGAACACCACCGGCGCAGTGACCACGCGGCGGATCGTGTCCGCCAGAACGGTGATGCGGTCCGGCTCGCGCTCGGAGAGCAGCAGGAAGGCGAACTGGTCGCCCGTGACGCGCGCCAGCGTGTCCTGCGGCTTCATCAGGCGACCGAGCCGCCGCGCCATCGCGAGCAGGATCGAGTCACCGGTCGGGACGCCGACGGACTCGTTGATCTGCTTGAAGCGGTCGATGTCCAGCACGATCACGGTGGGACGCACCGCGTCGTCGGATCGCGACAGGGTGAGCACGGAGTCGAGCCGGTCGATGAACAGACGCCGGTTGGGCAGGCCGGTGAGATTGTCGTGCACGGCGTCGTGCAGGATCCGCTCCTCCGACGTCTTGGCGTCGGTGACGTCGCCGATGGTGCCGACGACGCGCATCACCTCGCCGTCCGAGCCGACGACGGGGCGCGCCTTCAGCTCGTACCAATAGTAATGGCCGTCGGACGTCTTCAACCGGAAGTCGATGTGAACTCGCCCGCGACGCTGCTCGAGCACGGCGTCGAGCGTCGCGCGGAACCGGTCCCGGTCGAAGGGGTGCATCACCTCGAGCCAGTTGGCGGCCGCGCCTTCCAGCGTTCCACGCCGCAGGCCGAGCGACGACTCGATTTCGGCGCTGACCAGGATCCGGTCCGCCATGACGTCCCAGTCGAAGACGCTGTCGCCCGATCCGGCGAGGGCGAGCGCCTTGCGCTCCGCGTCGCTGACCAGGCCCTGCGCGATGGCGCCGCCCGCGAAGGCGTGCTGCATCACCGTGAACCCGATCAGCATGACGATCAGGACGAGCCCGCCGAGCAAGGCCGGCGAGACGATGTCGTTGGCGATCTCGCCCGCGATGGTGAAGGCCGCGGCGATGACCCATGCCAGCAGCAGGAACCATGTCGGCGTCAGCAGCACGGCGCGGTCGTAGCCGTGCGTCGACAGGTAGATGACGAGGATGAAGCCGACGGCGGCGACGGCCGCGATGGAAATCCGCGCGACTCCCGCCGCCACGCTGGGATCGATCACGGCAAGCCCGATCAGCGCGGCGAGGAAGACCAGCCACGCGGCGGTGACGTGGCTGTAGCGCACGTGCCAACGGTTCAGGTTCAGGTAGGCGAACAGGAAGACGACCAGCGTCGCCGCCAGCACGGCCTCCGCCGTCGCGCGGTAGACCCGCTCGCCCTCGGGCGACATCGGCACGATCTTCTGCCAGAAGCCGAAGTCGATGCAGATATAGGCAAGCACGGCCCAGGCGAGCGCGGCGGCGGCGGGGAAGATCACGGCGCCCTTGACGACGAAGACGATCGTCAGGAACAGCGCCAGCAGGCCGGCGATGCCGATGACGATGCCGCGGTAGAGCGTCAGGCCGTTGATCTTCTCCTTGTAGTCGTCCGGGTTCCACAGATAGAGCTGCGGCAGGCGCGGGTTCGCGAGCTCCGCGATGTAGGTGACGGTCGCGCCGGGATCGAGGACGATCTCGAAGATGTCGGCCTCGGGGCTGTCCTCGCGCTCCGGACTCTCGCCCTGGCTGGCCGTGACGGCCGTGATCCGGCTCGACCCCAGATCCGGCCAGACCACGCCGGAATCGACCAACCGGAAATGCGGTGCGACGAGCCAGCGCACGAGCTGCTCGTTGCTCTCGTTGCGCAGCGCGAAGACGATCCAGTCCGGCCGCGTGCCTTCCTCCTTCGCCTTGATCGCGATGCGTCGGACGATTCCGTCGGATCCGGGAGCCGTGGAGATCTGGATCTGGTCGCCGTCGGAGCGGGAGCGCTGCACGAACCGCTGCAGGTCGATGGCAGAGCCTTCCGCCTTCACCGAAACGGGATCCAGCGCCATCGCAGGCGCACCCGCCACCACGAGCATGACCAGCAGGCCGGCCAGTGCTCCCGCGAGGCGGCCGGCGACAATCAGGAGGATGCTGGGCAGTATACGCAAGGACGGGCAACCTCGGCGGCGACGCCACTGCGGCTGGTCTGCGCAGGAGCCTGGGGCGTCAGTGGTATCCGGACGGCGGGACCGGAGCAAGGACAGCGCCCGGCCGCATCGTGTCGCGCTGCAGTGGCGGGCGATCACGGCGATCCTGTGTCGAAACGGTAATCGTCGCGCAGCAGCGCGAACAGAAGGTGGTCCTGCCACACGCCGTTGATGCACAGATATTGCCGGGCATAGCCTTCGCGCCGGAACCCGACCTTCTCGAGCAGTCGCGTCGAAGGCATGTTGTTGGGCACACAGGCCGCCTCGATCCGCCGCAGGCGCAGCGTCTCGAAGGCGTAGCCGGCTGCGGCACGCACGGCGCGGGTCATGTGTCCCTTGCCCGCATGGGGGGCGCCCATCCAGTAGCCCAGCGTCGCGGCCTGGGCGACGCCGCGCCTCACCATGCCGAGCGTCAGGCCGCCCATGAGCGATCCATCCTCATGGAAGAGGAAGAAGGGGTAGGCCTGGTCCTCGTCGATCTCGTGCTGGTAGCGGCGGATGCGGCGGCGGAAGGCGGAGCGGGTGAGGTCGTCCGTCGGCCAGATCGGCTCCCACGGACGCAGGAAATCGCGGCTGATCTCGCGCAGCTGCGCCCAGGCCGCGTGGTCCTCCAGTCGCGGCGGACGCAGGACGAAGCCCTTGCCCCGGATGGTCGGGGTTTCGTCCGCATGCACCGAGAGGCGGAAGAAAGCCATGGCGCGTCAGCCTCCGCCCGCTCCCAGGCGAGCCGCCATCCGCGCCGAGTCAGGCAGGCGCTTGACCGGCCCGACGGCCGCCACGGTGGGCGTGCTGGACAACATCGTCGTCGCGACCCGCCGCACGTCGTCGATGGTGATGGCGTCGATGGCCGCCACGATTTCCTCGCGCGGGATCACCCGGCCGAAGGCGAGCACGTGGCGCGCCATCTGCTCGGCCCGCCGCGCCGAGGATTCGAGCCCCATCAGCAGCGAGACCTTGATCTGGGCCTTGGCGCGGTCGACCTCGCGCTGCGTCGGCTGCTCCGCCGCGGCGCGCATGACGTCCAGCATCACCGGGACGAACTCGGGCAGCATCGCCTCGCCCGTCCCGCCATAGACGGCGAAGACGCCGGCGTCGGTGAAGGGCTGGTGGAACGAGTAGACCTCGT
>CAZJCW010000117.1:0-12587 GCA_964544365.1 uncultured Alsobacter sp. | reverse complement strand
GCGAACCAGTTGTCCGGCGTCTTCATGCGCAGGTCCGCGAAGTAGAGCGCGGCCGAAACGATGATCACGATGCCCCAGCCCATCGCCAGCGGCTTCGGCCAGATGTTGCAGAAGACGAGGATTCCGGCCGGCACGAAGACGTAGGTCGTGAAGTCGATCACGAGATCGAGCACGTCGCCGGAAATGTTGGGCACCCGGTCGCGCACATGCAGCGCGCGGGCGATGGTTCCGTCGACCCCGTCGACGATCAATGCAACCCCGAGCCACGCGAAGGCCACGGCGAAATGCCCGTCGATGGCCGCAAAGAGGGACAGGAACGCGAGCGCGCCGCCAGAAGCGGTGAAGAAGTGCACCAGATAGGCCGGGAGGCGCGTGCCGAATGGCTTGCGGGACGGACCTGCGTCGCCGGGTTCTGTCGTCACTCTCCGCCACCGACCGGATCGCAGGGGATGCCTGCTTCGTTGCTCGCGAGTCTCAGCCGGACGCTTCGCTCGCCGGGGCGATAAAACATCACCGGCGTCGACAAGACCAGACAAAATGCAGACTTGCGATACACCGCCGCCTCAGCCCCGCGCCATCCACGCCAGGATTGCCCCGGCGCCGACGGCCGAAACGGCAAGGGCGATGCCTGCCGCGAGCAGCAGCCCCCCCACGAGGCGCGGCACGAACAGGCCCGTCGTCGTCTTCTCGACCGTCATCAGGATCGCGAAGAGGCCCATCCAGGCGAGGTTCATCGCGCCCGCGACCAGCATGATCGCCATCATGGGTCCGCAGCATCCGAGACAGCGCACGCCCTGCCCCACCCCCAAGCGGAAGATCGTGGCCGCAGTGGGCGCGAACCCCTGCTCGAGATCGGGGAGCGGATGACGGAATGCTCCGAGGCAGGTCAGCTTCAACTCGCTGAACTGGTAGAGGCCGGCGCCGCCCACCACCATGCCCGCCAGGATCGTCGCGGCCTGCGGGGGGATCGCGACATGGTCGACCGCCAGCCCAGCCCCGACCTGGACCAGCGCGGCCGCGACGGAGATGGCCAGCCAGACCGACAGGTATCCCGCCACGAGCACGAGCGGCGCGGCCGCGGCGCGCCCGGCGGCATCGCTCCTGCGGGCGACGAGATCGACAAAGCCGAACACCATCGGAACGGCCGTCGGGAGCATCATTGCGACGCTCATCAGCATCCACAGCAGGGTCGTGACGGCGATGTCCGCCACGATGGCCGATGCCTCCAGCGCTCTCGCACCGGCCGGCCGGCACAGGGCCTGCACGAAAGCGTCGGCTCCACCGCCCTGCCGCAGCGCTTCGAAGAGCAGCGCCATCCACGCGCCCACGACAAGCACGCCGATGGCGACGACGGCGACGGCGTCGGGGCTCGGACGACTCAGGGGCCGGGGCTCTGCGGGGGCGATCGACATGGCTGCTCGCATGTCACGAAGCCCCGCCGAACCGCCCGAGGCAATCCGCATCACTGCGGATGGCGGCCCGTTTCCCGGTCATGGGACCAACTGTCGCTACCGTTCCGGCGATCCATGCCCTAAGTCTCGCGATCAGGGGCCGGGCATGGCCCCCGATGCGCTGTGATGGCGCCCGGTCGGGCGACGGCGGCGGAGGAGACCGGGCGAGCGGAGGGGGTCGGATCATGGGCGATACACCGGGAACCGGCGCTGCGGACGGCGTCCTGGCGGCGGATATCGCCGTCGTGGGCGGCGGCGCAGCCGGGCTTTCCGCCGGGATCGCGCTGGCGCGCGCCGGCTGGACGGTGACCCTCGTCGCCCCGCCGCCGCAGCGGGCAGACGGGCGCACGGTGGCGCTGATGACCGGCAGCGTCTCGTTCCTCGACGAGATCGGGGCCTGGACGGCCGTGGCGCCCCACGCCTCCCCGCTGGCGAGCCTTGCCATCGTCGACGACACCGGATCGCTCCTGCGCGCGCCGCCGGTCACGTTCCATGCCGCAGAACTGGGCCTCGATGCCTTCGGCCAGAACGTCGAGAGCACCACGCTCGTGCGCGCGCTGGCCACGGTCGCCGCACGGACCCCGGGCCTTACCATGATCGAAGGAAGCGTCGCGGGGGTGGAACTCGACGAAGCCCGCGCCCGGCTGGCGCTGTCCAGCGGCGCGGAGATCGGGACGGCACTCGTCGTCGGAGCCGACGGACGGGGATCGAAGGTCCGCGAGGCGGCTGGTATCGAGACCCGCGAATGGCGTTACGAGCAGTCCGCCGTCACCGCGATCCTGGCCCACGACCGGCCGCACCGCGATACGTCGACGGAGTTCCACACCCGGCACGGGCCTTTCACCCTCGTTCCGCTGGAGGGTCGGCGATCCAGCCTGGTGTGGCTGACCACGCCTGGGCGGGCGGAAGAGCTCAACGCACTTGCGCCGGCGGCCTTCGCGCAGGAGGTCGAGCGGCAGGCCCATTCCATGCTCGGCGGGATGCGGCTGGACGGCCCGCGCGGGCTCGTCCCGATGGGCGGCCTGTCGGCCGATCGCTTTGCCGGCCGACGGGCGGTCATCGTGGGCGAGGCGGCCCATGTCTTTCCGCCCATCGGCGCGCAGGGGCTCAATCTCGGCTTGCGGGACGTCGCGTCGCTCGTCGAGGCGCTCGGCAAGCCGGGGGGCGACCCCGGCGCCGCGGCGCGCCTTGCGGCCTACGACAGGAACCGGGCCGCGGACGTGCGGATCAGGACGCTGGCGGTCGATGCGCTGAACCGCTCGCTGCTCGCCGGGCTCCTGCCGGTCGATGCGCTGCGCGGGGCCGGCCTGATGGCCATCGCCTCGATCGCGCCGCTGCGCCGGTTCGTGATGCGACAGGGTCTCGGCGCGGCCGTCTAGCGCCGTGCCCCGGTCTCGGCGGAAGGCCTTCGGCAGGCTTTCGTACCGGTTGCCGACCGCCGCGGCCCACGGACTGTCGCGCCAGCAGGCTTGGCCGCAGGCGTGCGGACGCAAAGATTCGAAGGCGGTGGCAAGGGTCGAGGCTCATGCCCCCCGCTTGGCGGACACGCGCAGGCTCTCAGCGTAGGCCGGCAAAGCGTTGAACTGGAATAGCTCTAGTCCTGCGACCTATCGGTGTTCGCAACCCGCTCAGCGGAAGAGGTCGTGGGGAATGATGTCGTGGCTGATCGCGTAGAGCAGCCAGGTCACCGTCACCACGGACACCATGGTCCCGACGAGGACGGCGGTCGACGCCCGCTCGACATAGACCTGGTACTGGTTGGCGATGACGAACACGTTCAGCGCGGGCGGCAGCGATGCCATGAGGATCGCCGTGAACACCCACTCGCGTTCGAAATCGCCGATCCAGGACAGCATGAGCCAGACCAGCATCGGATGGACGACGAGCTTGATCAGCAGCACCGGCGGAAGCTCGTACGGCACCTTGCGCAGCGGGCGCAGCGCCACGGTGACGCCCATGGTGAACAGGGCGCAGGGGGCGGCCGCGTTTTTCAGGAACGAAAGCATGGCGTCGACCGGGGCCGGCGGCACGAACTTCACGTAGGCGGCCGCCACCGCGACGGCGGTGGCGATGTTGAAGGGATGGGTCACGACGCGCTTGACCACGTACCAGGCCGTTTCGCCGATCTTCAGCTTCTGGTCCGACCCCAGCGCCATGAGGAACGGCGTCAGCGTGAACAGCAGGATGTTGTCGAACACGAAGATCAGCGCGGTCGGGACGATCGCCTCCTGCCCCAGCGCCGCGATGGTGAGGCCCGGCCCCATGTAGCCGATGTTGGAATAGGCGCCGATGACGCCCTGCACCGTCGATTCCCGGAGATTCCCGCGGGTCGCCAGGATGCCCACGGTGAACGCCAGCGAAAACGCGACGTAGGTGCACAGCGTGGTCGCCAGGATGTAGGGCCAGTTCCCGAGCTGCTCGAAAGGCGCCGCGGCGATGAGCTTGAAGAACAGCGCCGGCAGCGCGACGTAGACGATGAAGAAGTTCATCCACTGCAGGCCGGCCTCGGGATAGCGCATCAGCTTCCCGCACAGGAAGCCGAGCGCGATCAGCCCGAAAAAGGGCATCGCGAGGGACAGCACGCTGGTCAATCGGTTTTTCCCTGGACGAAGAGGACGCGTCGGCCGGTCGCCGCCGATGCGATGGGGAGCTAAGCCCCCCGACCGATCCCGTCAACCGAGCCTGCGTCCGCCTCGCCATGCCGCGTTCGTGCTTCCGGCCCGGGGCGAGGCGTGCTAGCGGAGCGGCCTTGGACGGGGACAGCAGCGGGACGGACGGGGTGGACGGCAGCGACGCCGGGACTGACACGGCGGCGCGGCCGGGACACAGGCGTGCGCCGGGCGTCCTCGCGCGTCTCGAATACTGGGGCTTCCGGGCGGTCGTGGCGGTGGCCCGCTCGATGTCCGTGGACCGGGCCTCGGCAGTGTCCGGCTGGATCTGGCGCGCCATCGCGCCGCATCTGAGGCGCCATCGCCGCGCCCGGCTCAATCTCGCGGCTTCGATGCCGCACCTGTCCGATGCCGAGCGCGAGGCCATCCTCCATCAGATGTGGGAGGTTCTCGGACGGACCTTCGCCGAGGCCTTCCACCTCGATGCCATCCATGCCGATCCCTCGCGCGTCGCGATCGCCATCGAGCCCGACCTGATGGAGATGATGCGCGGCGGCGGCTTCGTGCTGGCCTCGCTGCATGCCGGAAACTGGGAAATCTGCGGCGTGGCGGCCCGCCAGACCGGGCTGCGCATCGCCGGCGTCTACCAGTCGCTCAAGAACCCGCTCGTCGACGACTTCGTGACGCGGATGAGGGCGCAATTCTATCCGCTCGGGCTGTTCAGCAAGGGACACGACACGGTGTTCAAGCTGATGCGCATCCTGCGCAACGGCGGAGACGTCGCGGTGCTGGCGGACTTGCGCGAGCATCGCGGGATCAACGTGCCCTTCTTCGGGCGGCCTGCTCCGTCGAACCCGTTCCCCGCCCTCATGGCGCGCAGCCAGAATGTTCCCCTGGTCGCGATCCGTGTCGTGCGTCTGGACGGCGCCCGCTTCGAGGTCCAGGCCGAGCAGGTGCCGGTTCGCCGGACCGACGACCGGTCGGCCGACGTCGAGGCGACGACCGCGGCGCTGCACGCGATCTTCGAGCGCTGGATCCGCGAGCGCCCCGCGCAGTGGATGTGGGGCCATCGGCGCTGGGGATGATCCTCCCCTTGGCGGATTGGCCGGCCGGCCGAGCTCGGCCATATTGCACTGCAACGACGCCGACCACCGGAGAGACGCGATGAAGCTCGCCCGCAACATGTTCAAGCCGCTGGCGATCGGGGCCCCTGCTCCCTTCCGGGACCTCCCCGTCCGGCTGGAGCGGATGATCCACTTCGTTCCGCCGCACCTCGAAAAGGTCCGCGCCAAGGTTCCCGAGCTCGTCTCGCAGGTTGACGTCGTCCTTGGCAATCTCGAGGACGCGATCCCGGCCGACGCCAAGGAGGCGGCCCGAGACGGCTTCATCGCCATGGCCAAGGCCGTCGACTTCGGCGCCACCGGCCTGTGGACCCGCATCAACGCCTTGAACAGCCCCTGGATGCTGGACGACGTGATCCGGATCGTCGGCGAGGTCGGCGACAAGCTCGACGTGGTGATGTTGCCCAAGGTCGAGGGTGTCTGGGACATCCACTATCTCGACCAGCTGCTGGCGCAACTCGAGGCACGCCACGGGCTGAAGAAGCCGATCATGATCCATGCGATCCTGGAGACGGCCGAAGGCGTGAAGAACGTCGACGACATCGCCGCCGCTTCCCCCCGGCTGCACGGCATGAGCCTTGGCCCGGCGGACCTCGCCGCGTCGCGCGCCATGAAGACGACCCGTGTCGGCGGTGGCCACCCGGACTACAGGGTGCTTGCGGACCCGGTCGAAGGCCGGGAGCGCGCGATCGCCCAGCAGGATCTCTGGCACTACACCATCGCGCGGATGGTCGACGCCTGCGCAGCCAACGGCCTGAAAGCCTTCTATGGCCCGTTCGGCGACTTTTCCGATCCGATGGCCTGCGAGACCCAGTTCCGCAACGCCTTCCTGCTCGGCTGTGCCGGCGCCTGGACGCTGCACCCCTCGCAGATCCCGATCGCCAAGCGCGTGTTCAGCCCGGATCCCGGCGAAGTCGCCTTCGCCCGCCGCATCCTCGACGCCATGCCGGACGGCAGCGGCGCCGTGATGATCGACGGCAAGATGCAGGACGACGCGACGTGGAAGCAGGCGAAGGTCATCGTTGACCTCGCCCGCACGGTCGCAGCCAGGGATCCGGACCTCTCGACGCTCTACGATCTGTAGATTGATCGACCTAAACGAGAGCCTGCGTAACGCTAAACGCAACGCTCAATGCGGCAATTGACGATGCCTAGACCTCGGGTGTACGAGTCCGGTCCATGAAGTCGCGCAGTGCAAAATACGCGGTCGGACAGGTCGTCAAGCACCGCTTCTATCCTTTCCGCGGCGTCGTGTTCGACGTCGATCCGACATTCAACAACACCGAGGAGTGGTATAATTCCATTCCCGAGAATGTCAGGCCGTCGAAGGACCAGCCATTTTATCATCTCTTCGCAGAGAACGCGGAAACCGAGTACGTCGCCTATGTCTCCGAGCAGAACCTCCTGCCGGACACGTCGGGTGATCCGATCCGGCACCCGCAGGTCGACGAGATGTTCGTCCGCGAGAACGATGGCGGCTATCGCAGCCGCAATGGACGCATGAACTGAACGAACCGGAACGAACGCGGCGCCGGTCAGCCGTCAGGAAACAAAAAAGCCCCCGAACCGGGGGCTTTTTCGTTGGTGGCGGAAGGTCCTCGCCCGGCCGTGCCGGACGAGACCTCCGTCAGGGCTTGGGAGCCGCCGGGGCGGGAGCCGGAGCGCCCGGGGCGGGAGCGCCGGGAGCGGGGGCCGCGCCGCTGGCCTCGAGCGCGCGACGACGCTCCTCGGCCTGCTTCTCCATCTGCTCGCGCAGCTGGCGCTGCTGCTGGTCGTAGGCAGCAGGATCAAGCCCGGGACCGTCGAACGCCTTGCCGAAGCCGGTCATCGGCGCCTGGAACACGACCTCACGGGCGAACTGGTTCTGCAGCGACACCGAAATCAGGTTGCCGCGCTTCATGGCATTGAAGATGTCGTCCTTGGGCAGCGACTCGGCGAAGCAGCCCTGGAGACAGATCTGGAATCGGGCCGGCTCGGCCTTCGAGTTGTCGATGGTGAAGCGCAGGCCCGGCTGGAGCAGGAAGCCCGGCGGAACGACGAACACGACCTTGCGCTGCGGATCGCCCTTCGTGTCGTAGACGGCGATCGCCATGACCGGCTGGCCGTCGTCGGAAACGAATTCGCGCTGGATGACGCAAAGCTCCTTGCCGCCGTTCTGCTCCTTGGGAGGGCAAACCTTGACCCAGTCGAACTGCCGGGGCTCGGGCTTGAGCTGCACGACGGCCGGCCCCTGCGGAGCCGGGGTCGCCGGCTGCTGGGCCGGGGCGGCGGGCTGGGCCGGACGCTGCGCAGGTGCGGCCGGCTGCGCGGGACGCGGCTGTGCCGGGGTGGTCTGCGCGAAGGCGGGCGATGCCGCCATCAGGGCCGCAAGGGCGATACCGAGATGCTGGGCGGTCGGCCGGTAGAACGACATGCGTTGGATATCCTCTCGCAGAACGGACGGGCTGGCGTGCATCACCCGGCGGTCTCGCCGCGACGCTTCGGAGGCCGTGCTTCGGCGGCGAATGCGGCGGGACGATGACGCAGCGTTCGCTGCATACAGGGTCGGGGCACCGGATGCCAGTTCAAAAGCGCGTCCGGGGATCATCGGCGCGCTCCGGACGGCCATGCCGCAGCATCGTGATAGAGTTCCGGCCGAATCATGAACCGGACCCCGTGAAGCGCATGCGCCCCTTTCGGATCGTCGCCTGGATGCTCGGCGCCGTCCTTCTCGCGGCGGGCGCGGCAGCGCAGCCGCGCCACGGCATCGCGATGCACGGTGAACCGGCGCTTCCCGTCGACTTCGGCCACCTGCCCTATGCCGATCCCGATGCGCCCAAAGGCGGCCGGATCGTCTTCGGCGTTCAAGGAACGTTCGACACGCTCAACACCTTCTCGGTGCGGGGAATCGCCGCGCAGGGCATCGTCCCGCCGCTGGGGCTCGTGACCCAGGGACTGATGGCGCGCTCCTACGACGAACCCTTCAGCCTCTATGGGCTCGTCGCGGAGACCATCGAAACACCGGACGACCGCAGCTGGGTGCAGTTCAGGCTCAATCCGAAGGCCACGTTCTCGGACGGGACGCGCGTCACCTCGGCCGATGTCCTGTTCAGCTGGGACCTCCTGAAGACGAAGGGCAAACCCAACTTCCGCAACTGGTACGGCAAGGTCACGAAGGCGGAAGCGCCAGACCCCCTGACCGTGCGTTTCGACCTCGGAACCACCGGAGACCGGGAGTTGCCGCTGATCCTGGCGCTGATGCCGGTCCTGCCGCGCCATGCGACGGACGCGGCCCGGTTCGAGGAGACGAACCTGACGCCTCCGATCGGATCGGGCCCCTACGTCATCGCCGACGTCCGCCCCGGCGAGAGCATCACCTTCCGGCGTCGTGCGGACTACTGGGCCAAGGACCTGCCGATCTCGCGCGGCCTCTACAATCCCGACGAGATCCGCTTCGATTATTTCCGCGACTCCAACACGCTGTTCGAGGCCTTCAAGGGCGGTCTCTACGACGTGCGGACGGAGGACAGTCCCACCCGCTGGACCACCGGCTACGATTTCCCCGCCGCCCTGGAGGGCCGCGTGGTGCGCGATCCCATCCCGATCCGCACGCCGAAGGGAATGAACGCCTTCGTCTTCAACACCCGTCGCCCGCTGTTTGCCGACATCCGGGTCCGCGAGGCACTGGGCCTGCTGTTCGATTTCGACTGGGTCAATCGCAACCTGTTCCAGGGCCTCTACGCCCGCACGACGAGCTTTTTCGAAGGCTCGGACCTGGCCTCGACCGGTCGTCCTCCGACGTCGCAGGAGCGCGCCTTGCTGGCGCCCTTCCCGCATGCGGTGCGCGCGGACATCCTGGAGGGGGCGTGGAAACCGGCATCCGCCGACGGCTCCGGCCGGGACCGGGAGGTCGCCCGGCAGGCGCTGTCCCTGCTGGGGGCGGCCGGGTGGCGCCTGCAGGATGGCGTTCTGCGCAACGCCGCCGGCGAACCGTTCGCGTTCGAGTTCCTGGCCGCCAGCCGCGTGCAGGAGCGGCTGGCGCTGAACTATGCGCAGGCGCTTCAGCGCATCGGCATCGGCCTGAAGGTCCGCCTCGTCGACGACGTCCAGTACTGGCGACGCCTGTCCGCCTTCGACTTCGACATGATCCAGTTCGCCTGGGGGGCATCCCCCTCCCCCGGCAACGAGCAGTACGGCCGCTGGAGCGCCCGGGCCGCCGACCGGCAGGGTTCGCTCAACTACGCCGGAGCGCGGGAACCGGCGATCGAGGCCATGATCGACGCGATGCTGGTCGCGCGCTCGCGCGAGGATTTCGTCTCGGCGACCCGCGCGCTGGACCGGGTCCTGCTCTCTGGCTTCTATGTGGTGCCGCTCTTCAACCAGCCCCACCAGTGGATCGCCCGCTCGGCCGCGGTCCGTCGCCCGGACCGCACATCTCTCTTCGGCTTCCAGCCGGAGACACTCTGGCGCGCCGCACCGTGAATCGGGCACAGTCGTTTTCTCCGACACCCTGGACCCGCACGTGATCGAAGCGAGGGCCATCGAGCAACCGCAGGCCCAGTTGCCGCCCTGGGCAGGAATCACGTTGCCCGACCTGTTCGCGGCGAGCGTCCAGGCGAATCCGCAAGGTCTTGCGTTCCGCCAGCATGACGAGGCCGGCGGCCTCCGCAGCACGACCTTTGCGGCGGCGGAGCGCGCGATCCAGCGTACCGTCGACCAGTTCGGCGACATCGGCCTGAGGGCCGGCCAGGTCGTCGTGGTGTCGATGATCGCGACGGCGGAAGCGCCGGTCGTGATCCTGGCGGCGCTGAGGGCCGGGCTGACACCCTGCCTTGCATCCCCCGCCCTTTCGCTCGATGCGATGACCGACCTTGCTGGCCGCGAGAATGTCGGCGCGATCGTGACCGTCGGAGTTGCCGGAACGCTTCGGCCGGCCGAAACCTGGCGTGCGGCAGCGGCCATGGCCGGCGGCGGGCGCTTCGTCCTCGCCTTCGGTGACCGGCTTCCCGGCGGCGTCCTGAGGCTCGACGGCCTGTTCTCTTCGACGGCCGATGCGGGTTTCGCGCCGCCCGGCGGCCGTTCGGCCGGCCAGCCGCCCATCCTCACGACCAAGATGATCGACGGCCGGGTCGCGCTGGTCCGGCACGAGCAGGACGGTCTCGTCGCAGCCGGGCTCCTGCTTGTCGTGCGCGCCGGGATGGGTTCGGCCGCATCCATCCTGACGACCATTGCGCCGGTCAGCCACGCCGGGTTGGTGACAGGGCTCGTCCCGGCATTGCTCAGTGGCGGAACGTTGTGGCAGGTGCCCACTTTCCGCGCCGCCTCGCTCCTTGCGTGCGCCGACGCCCAGGGTCATGGCCATGTCGTCGTTCCGGCCGCGCTGGAGGATGCCGTCTCCCAGGCCGGAATGGTCAAGCGCGCCGCGTCCAGCATCCTGCTCCACCGGCCCGCCGCGCGTTTCGAAACCCGGCCGACGCCTGGCGGACCCGCCGGCGTCATCGTCGACGCCCTTGCCTGCGGCGAACACGGCCTTATGGCCGCGCGCCGGGACGACACGGGCGCGACGATGCTGGCGATGGGGGAGTCGCGGGTTCCCGACGAAGGCGGAGGCGTCGTCATCCGCGCCGAGACCGGGCCCGGCGGCCGCCTCTATCTCGCCGGGGCCGGGGTGCCGACACGCATCGACACGCCGACCGGCACCGTTGGCGTCGCAGAGACCGGCCTTGTCTGCCGGACGGACAGCCAGGGGCGGATCCTGGCCGTCTCCTCTTCGTGATCGACCGACCGGGCCGATCGTCGTAGGACAGCGGGACATCGCGGAGACAGACCATGGCCGACGCCGCAACCATCCCGCTCGTCATCGACGTCGTATCGGACGTGGTGTGCCCGTGGTGCTACCTGGGCAAGCGCCGGCTCGAACAGGCGATCCGCCTGCGGCCGGACCGCCCGGTCGCTGTGCGCTGGCATCCGTTCCAGCTCGACGCGACGATCCCGCCCGAGGGCATCGACCGCAAGCTCTACATGGAGCGCAAGTTCGGCACGGGCGGACGCCTCGCCGAGATCCATCAGCGGCTGACGGCGCTGGGCGCCGAGGCAGGCATTCGCTTCGACTTCGAGGCGATCCGCCGCTCGCCGAACACGCGCGACGCCCACCGCCTGCTCCGCCTCGCCGCGACGGAGGGCGTTCAGGGGTCGGTGGCCGAGGCGCTGTTCGCGGCCTTCTTCGAGCGGGGCCTCGACATCGGCGACCGCTCGGTGCTGGTCGACATCGCCGGGATCTGCGGCCTTGACGCGCGCGTCGTCCAGGAGATGCTGTCGGGCGACGACCTCGTCTCGGACGTCGAGGCGGAGATGAGGATGGCGCAGGAGATGGGCGTGCAGGGCGTGCCGTTCTTCATCATCGCCGGGCGATACGCCATTTCCGGCGCCGAGGCGGCGGAGACACTGGCCTCGGCGATGGACCAGGCCGCCGCCGACATCGTCGCGGACTGAGCTCAGGCGGCCTTCTTCTCCGCGATCCCGGCGAGGCTGCGCAGGATCACGCCGGTCCCCTTCAGGCGCTGTTCGGCGGTGTCGAAATCGCGGATGAAGACGATGCGCATGTCCGGGCGCACCTTCGCCAGGGAGCCTTCCTGGCCGATGAAGCGGACGAGCCCTTCGGGATTGGCGAAGGCATTGTCGCGGAAGGACAGGATCAGCCCCTTGGGCCCCGCATCGACCTTGTCGACATTGGCGCGACGACACAGCGCCTTGATCGCGACGATGTCCATCAGCTGCTCGACCTCCTCCGGCAGCGGACCGAACCGGTCGATCAGCTCGGCGGCGAAGGCCTGGATCTCCTGGTCGGTGTCGAGCGTCGAGAGCCGCTTGTAGAGCCCGAGGCGCAGGTGCAGGTCCTGCACGTAGTGCTCGGGGATCATCACCGGCGTGCCGATGGTGATGGAGGGCGACCAGTGGTCGTCACGCGCGCCCTCGTCCGAGATGCCGGCCTTCAGCTGGGCGACGGCCTCCTCCAGCATTTGCTGGTAGAGTTCGTAGCCCACCTCCTTGATGTGGCCGGACTGCTCGTCGCCGAGCAGGTTCCCCGCGCCGCGGATGTCGAGGTCGTGGCTGGCGAGCTGGAAGCCCGCGCCCAGCGTGTCGATGGACTGCAGCACCTTGAGCCGCCGCTCCGCCTGCGCGGTCGGCGGCTTGTTCGCCGGGATCGTGAACAGCGCATAGGCCCTGGTCTTGCCGCGGCCGACGCGTCCGCGCAGCTGGTAGAGCTGCCCGAGGCCGAACATGTCGGCCCGGTGCACGATCAGCGTGTTGGCGGACGGAATGTCGAGGCCCGATTCGACGATCGCCGTCGACAGGAGGATGTCGTACTTGCCCTCGTAGAACGCGGTCATCACGTCCTCGAGCTCGGTGGCGGCCATCTGCCCGTG
>CAZJCW010000116.1:0-12740 GCA_964544365.1 uncultured Alsobacter sp. | reverse complement strand
GCCGACAAGTACGGCGTGAAGAGCCTTCACATCCGCATCGGCAACGCCTTCGACCTGCCCGGCTCCGCCCGTGCCCTGGCGATCTGGATCAGCGCGCGCGATCTCGCCCAGCTGGTGACGATCGGGCTCGAGCATCCCGACATCCACAACACGATCGTCTACGGCGTCTCCGACAACGCCGCCTCCTGGTACGACAATGCGGCCGCCTACGCCCTCGGCTACAAGCCGCAGGACCGCGCCGAGGACCACACGGCCCACGCGATGGAGCAGGAGAAGTCGGCGAAGCCCGATCCGGTCGGCGCCTATTTCCAGGGCGGGCCGTTCTGCAGCATCGAATATGTCGGCCCGCCCGTGCCCAAGGCCTGAAGGACCGGCCCGGCCGCCCGGCCGCAACGACAAGACTTCTGGGAGACCCCGCTCATGCGCATCGCCGACGTCCGCGTCACGCCCATCGCCTTTCGCGACCCGCCACTCCTCAACGTCTGGGGAGTTCACGAGCCGTGGGCGCTTCGCTCCATCATCGAAGTCGAGCTCGAGGACGGGCGCGTGGGGCTCGGCGAAAGCTACGGCGACCTCGAGACGCTGGGCAATCTCGACCGGATCAAGGGCACCCTCGCCGGCCTGTCGCCCTTCGACCTGAACGGCCTCGCGCGGGCGGTCTATGCGGCGGTCGGCGGCGACCCCGACACCGGCGCGACGTTCCCGGCCAAGGGCGACAAGGCGCGCGCCACCGCGCTCGCCGCGTTCGAGGTGGCCTTCCTCGACCTGCAGGGCCAGGTCCTGGGCCTGCCGCTGCACGAAGTCCTGGGCGGGGCGGTGCGCGACCGCGTCGCCTACTCGGCCTACCTCTTCTACAAGTTCGAGAAGCACAAGGACGATCCCGGCTACCCCGCCGACGACTGGGGCGAGGTGCTGACGCACGACCAGATGGTCGGCGAGGCCCGCCGCATGGTCGAGCAGTACGGATTCGGCTCGATCAAGCTGAAGGGCGGCGTCTTCGAGCCCGACTTCGAGATCGAGACCCTGCGTGCCCTGCGCCGCGCCTTCCCCGGAGCGCCGCTGCGGATCGATCCGAACGGCGGCTGGAGCGTCGAGACCACCCGGCGCGTGATGCCCCAGCTCGCGGCCGACGGCCTGCTGGAGTATCTCGAGGATCCGACCGGCACGCTCGACGAGATGGGCGAGGTGGCGACCTTCGCGACCATGCCGCTCGCCACCAACATGGTCACAATCGCCTTCGGCCACATCCCGCGCACGGTGGAACTGAACGCGGTGCAGGTGATCCTGTCCGACCATCACTACTGGGGCGGCCTGCGCGCGACCCAGCACCTCGCCATGATCGGGCGAACCTTCGGCATCGGCATCTCGATGCACTCCAACTCCCACATGGGCATCAGCCTGGCGGCGATGACCCATGTCGGCGCGACGATCCCCAACCTCGTCTATGCCTGCGACACGCATTACCCCTGGCAGGAGGACGAGGTGATCGCGGGCGGCAAGCTGCCGATCACCGGCGGCTGCGTGGACCTCCCCAGGGGACCCGGGCTCGGCGTCACGCTCGATCGCGACGCGCTGGCGCGGCTGCATCGCAACTATCTCGACTGCGGCATCCGGGTCCGCGACGACGTGAAGGAGATGCGCAAGTATGATCCGTCCTGGAACCCGAAGAAGCCGCGTTTCTGACCCCGGCCGGCCGCGCAGGACATCGACACGATGAGCATCCATCCGGAAGCCCGGGCCGTCATGGCCATGCTCGCCGCCTGGCAGCAGGAGCAGGGCGCACCGCCGCGCGCGCAGCAGAGCCTGGCGTTGTCGCGGGAACTGATGCGCCGCATGGCGCCGCTCCGGCGACGCGGCCCCGTGCAGGACATGGCCGCGGTAGACGACGTCGAACTGCCGGCCCGCGGCGGCCCGCGCCCCGCGCGCGTGTACCGCCCGTCCGCGAGGCCGGGCCCGTTCACGCTCGTCTATGTCCACGGCGGCGGCTATGTGGTGGGGGGAATCGACGAGTCCGATGCCGAATGCCGGCGTTTCGCGACGTCCCTGCGTTGCGACGTCGTGTCGGTCAGCTACCGCCTGGCGCCCGAGCACCCCTGGCCCGCCGGGGTGGATGACGGCGAGGACATGCTGCGCGCCATTGCCGGCGGCGCGATCGCGGGCCTCGGCGGTCCGATCGGTCTGGCCGGCGTCAGCGCCGGGGCCGGCCTCGCCGCCGCCGTCGTGCGGCGGTCGCTGGCAGGCGGGCCGTCGCCGGTGCGGCTGCTCGTGCTGATGAGCCCGTGGCTCGACACGACGATAACGCTGCCGGCCACCCACCTCTACGCGACGGGCTACATCCTCGAACGCGAACCGCTGATCGGCTTCTGCCGCGCCTACATTCCCGACGGCGTGCCCGACTCCCATCCCGAGCTTTCGCCGGCCCGGCATCCGGTGCCGGCCGGGTGGCCCGAGACGGTGCTGTTCGCCGCCGAGCGCGATCCGCTCGCCGACGACTCGTCCCTGTTCGCGCGCCGGCTCGCGGAAGCCGGAATCGACCACCATGTGCGCTTCGTCCCGGGCATGCTGCACGGCTTCCACGGATGGTGGGACCACATCCCGGCGATCAAGCCGGACATCGACTGGCTGGACGGGCTGATCGCGTCCCGGCTGGGGGGCGGCGCGACGCCGAACTGACGCCGCCCCGGCAGATCAGCGCCGTCCCGTTCTGGTCCGCGGGCGCAGCACGCCGTGCCTGCCCTCGCCGCGGCGCAGGCCCGGCTGCGTGTACCAGGTCATGACCAGGTGCCGCATCTCCTTGGCGATCCGGTCGTGCCCCTCGACCTGGATCGCGTCGACCCCCATCAGCAGGAGCCCCAGGACATAGTCCCGGTCCGCCGCCGACGGTTGTGCCGGAGCGGCCATCGGCCCCTCTCCTGCGAGGGTGTGAAGCGTGTCCGACGTCGTTTCCATTGGCTGTCCTCCTGTTTCCGACGTCGACTATCGCCCGCCCCGAGCTCCTCCATCAGCGTAGCTTCCGCCATGGCGCGCGCGACGCGGAGGCCCCGCCCCGGCGGATCCGCCGGTACACGGGCATTTGGGAATCGTCATGATCTCTCCATCGAACTCAAGCCGTGGGGAGACACGTCATGATATTCAATGTCTATGCGAGCGAACTGGCCCGTCATGAGGGCCTTGCCGAGCAGATGTTCCGCATGCGGGCTCGTGTTTTCAAGGATCGGTTACGTTGGGATGTCAACGTGAATGATGGGATGGAGCGAGACCTGTACGACGACATGGACCCGCTTTACGTGATGTCGATCGACGATCGGAGTGGGTTGCTTCGGGGAGCGGTCCGCATTTTGCCGACCACGGGCCCCCACATGATGTGCGACATCTTCAACGACTTCTTCGACGAACCGGTGTTCGCCCAAAGCCCGCAGATCTGGGAATGCACCCGCTTCGCCATCCACCCGGACTTCGAGGCGTCGCTGACGCCGACGGGCCTCAATGTCGCGACATCCGAGCTTCTCCTCGGTGTCTGCGAGGCGGGCCTGAAGTCCGGCGTGACCCAGATCCTCGGCGTCTCCGAGGTTCCCATGCTGCGGATCTATCGCCGTTCCGGCTGGGCCCCCGAGATCGTGGGACGCTCCGCGCGCCCCGGAACGGTGGCGATCTTCGCCGGCCTTTGGGACGTGACCCGCGAGGCCGGGATGACCATCCGGTCGCGGGCCGGCCTGATGGCCCAGCGTTCCCACACTTCAGCGATGGCGGCGTGACCATGATCCGCACAGCACAAGCACCGATCCCCGTCCTGCCGGGCCTGCTGTCCGACGTCGTGTCGGCGGATGCCCTGAACCCGGACCTGTTCTGGCGCGTCGCGAGACTGAGCCTGGACCGGTCCGGCCGGCGGCCCTCCCCCCGGCTCGAGCGCACCGTCGGGGACGGTGCATGGCTCGACGCGGCGAGCGAACTGCTCGAACTGGCCTTGCCGCAGACCGGCTACATGGCCGGCCGCCTGCCGAACGGCTGCGCGCATGCGCGCCTCATGGTGATGCGGAGCGCCCGCAACGTCCTGCCCGTCGATACCTTCCGCGAGGACGGTGACGTGGCCCTGGCGCTGCTCGAGGCCCTTGTGCATGCCTCGGGCGTACCGGAAGCCGTCATGAACTGACACAGACGGCTCTTGACGAAACGTCCGGCCTGGAACAGATTAACACATTCATTGTGACGAATTTGATTTCAGGGGCGTTTGCCATGGTCGGGTCACCGAACCTCGATCTGCTCGATCGCATCGACAGGGCCAAGAGCGTCACTCATCTGAGGGTCGCGCTGATGGACTTCCTGCCGATGCTGGATGTCCAGCACGCGGCATACTGCGGTGTGCCGCCGCTGGTGGAAAACGACACGCGTGAATGGATCGTCCTGGTGACGTACCCCGACGCGTGGGTGCGGCACTACATGCAGGAGGACTACTTCAGGGTCGATCCCGTGGTGCAGACCGCCATGCGACAGTTCATGCCGATCGACTGGCACGAGCTGAGCATGACCGACCCCCTGAGCAGTCGGATCTTCACCGAGGCGGCCGAGTTCGGCATCGGCCGGCAGGGCCTCGCCTTCCCCATCCGCGGGCCGCGCGGCGACTTCGCGCTGTTCAACGTCACCGCGGACTGCGACGACCTGGCCTGGTCCGCCCTCAAGGAGCGCCGCACGGGCGACTGGATGACGCTCGGCCACTACATTCACCGCCGCCTGCTGGACATCGCCGGCACGAAGATGAGCGGCGGCGTGTCCCGCCTGTCTCCGCGCGAGACGGAAACGCTGCAGCTGACGGCGAGCGGGCTGACGTCGGACGTGGTTGCCGAGCGGATGGGCATCTCCGAACGAGTCGTGCGCGCCCACCTGCAAACGTGCCGGTACAAGCTGAACGCCGTCAACACCACGCACGCCGTGGCGCGCGCGGTGAAGCTTGGGCTGATCCCCAGCGAGTAAGCGCTCCGGCCTAGCGGGTCAGCGGCTCGCCGAACCGGGCGACCGGCGCGCCGGGGACGTCGACCTCGAAGGAGACCAGCGTGCCGGCCTGCTTCGGACCGAGGCGATCGGTCGTGAGCGAGGTCACGTAGAGCGTCCGGAGGTCGGGTCCGCCGAAGCAGGGCATCGTCGGCGAGGCGAGGGGGAGAACGACCTTGCGGTCGATCCGGCCATCCGGGGCGATCCGGTTCAGAACGCCGGCCGAGACGCCGGCCGACCAGTAGAACCCCTCCGCATCGCATGCGGCGCCGTCCGGTCGGCCCTCCGCGTCCTCCATCACCCGCAGCCTGCGCTTGTTGGCGATGCCGCCAGTCGTCACGTCGTAGTCATAGGCGTCGATGAAGCGCTGCCGGCTGTCCGAATGGAACATGGTCCTGCCGTCGGGCGACCATGCCAGTCCGTTCGACACCGTCAGGTCACCGACCATCCGGTCGCAGCGACCGGAGGTGTCGATCCGGTAGAGCGAGGCGATCGGCTCCTTCTCGGGCCTGTCGTCCATGCTGCCGACCCAGAAGCGGCCGTCCGGCCCCACCTTGCCGTCGTTCATCCGGTTCTGCGGCCTGTCGGGCTCCGGTCGGCACAGCAGCGTCAACGCCTCGGTGCGCGGATCGAACCAGTACACCCCGTCGCGCAGCGCCACGACCAAGCGCCCGCCCGTCGCCAGGCCGAAGCTGCCGATGGAACTGGGCATCGCGAAGCGTGCGATCGCCCCGGACGCCGCATCGAGCCGGAACAGCGCCGGCGCGAGAATGTCGACGAACCACAGCGCGTTCTCCTGCGCCGACCAGGTCGGGCCCTCGCCGCACCCCAGCGGGATGTCCGTAAGCCCCGTGACGGCGGGTGTGTCGATGCGCATGGCGTTCTCCCTGGCGCCGGGTCTTCGCCGGCTCCGTTTGACTCGATTGAGATTTGATATATCAAGTTTCTCCGTCATCGCAACGCGTCGGGGGACGAGCGGGGACGTCGGGGGCGGACGCAGCATTGTCCGGATCGTGGGCCGTGGTCCATGGGGCAAGAGCCGTCCGGGGAGCGAGCGGAACCCGCGGGCGGCATGCCGTCCGCAGGCGTCCGCTGCGGGCCCGTGGTCCCGGGGCCGGCCCGTTCCCCGCCAACGCCGGACTGGACCCTTGCGCGCGCGCCTCGAACCCGTCGACCCCGTCTTTCTCAAGGGATTGCGCGACCACGTCCACGAGACGCTGCGCCGCGCCATCATCTGCGGCGACATTCCGTCGAACACGATCCTCAACGAGCGGCAGGTGGCGCTGGAACTCGGCGTCAGCACGACGCCGCTGAAGGAGGCGCTGCGCCGGCTCGAGGGCGAGGGGCTCGTCCTCACCGAGCCGCGCCGCGGCGTGCGCGTCACGTTCGACGCGGATCAGGCGCACGAGATGGCGCTGGCCCGCGCGGCGCTGGAAGGCATGATCGCGCGGATGGCCGCCGCCCGCATCGATGACGATGGCGTGGCGCGGCTGCGCGCCTTCGTCGAGCAGATGGCCGCCGCCACCACGGCCGGCGACACCGAGCGGCTGGTGCTGCTCAACGAGAGCTTCCACGATGCGATCCACGACATCTCGCGCTGCCGCTACCTGCAGCGCATGCTCGTCGGCCAGCGCATCTACGTCCACACCGCCCGCATCCTGATTCTCAGCGACGCGGCCGAACGGGCCCGCGCCCTCGACGAACACACCGCCATCTGCGAGGCGCTGGCGCGCCGCGATGCCGACGCCGCGGAGCGGGCGATGCGGGAGCATGTCGTCCGCTCGGCCCAGGAACACGTCAGAACAGCCTTCGAACGCCGCAAGGAGACCCAGCCATGACCCAGACCTCGATCCGCGCCGCGCTCGGCGGCATCTCCGGCGTCCACGTGACACCCTACGGCGTCGACGGCACGATCAACCGGGCGCTGATGGCGCGCATCGTCGACCGCATCGCCGTGGCCGGGATCCACAACATCGTCTCGGCAGGCAACACCGGCGAATACTACGCCCTGACGCCCGACGAGGTCCGCGTCGTGCACGACGTCGCCATCGAGGCGAACGCCGGTCGCTCCAGGCTCACCGCCGCCGTCGGCCGCTCCCTGAAGGAGGCCGTCGAGCTCGGCAGGCGGGCGAAGGCGCAGGGCGCGGATGCCATCATGGCGCACCAGCCGATGGACCCGTTCGCCGCGCCGCAGTCGCAGGCCGCCTATTTCCGCACCATCGCCGACGAGGTGGACCTGCCGCTCGTCGCCTATGTCCGCTCGGACGCGATGAGCCTGAAGGACCTGCTCGGCATCGCCAACCATCCCAACGTGGCCGGCGTGAAGTTCGCCACGACGAACCTGATGGTGCTGGCGGAGGCCGTGCGCTCCTCCGGCCCGTCGACGGCGCTGTGGGTGTGCGGCCTCGCCGAGGGCTGGGCGGCGCCGTTCTACGCGGTGGGCGCGCGGGGGTTCACCTCCGGTCTCGTCAATGTCGACCCGGCCCGCTCGCTGGCGATCCACGCCGCGCTGGAATCCGGCTATCTCGATCGCGTCCGTGACCTCGTCTCGACCATCGCCCGCTTCGAGACGATGCGGACGAAGTTCGGCAACGGCGCCAACGTCACCGTGGTGAAGGAGGCGCTGTCGCTGATCGGCTTCCCGGTCGGCCCGGTCCGGCTGCCCGGCCTTCCGGCGCTGGACGACGAGGACCGCGCCGTCCTCGCCGACGTGCTGCGCGGCTGGGGGCTGCTCCCCTCCCGCGCCGCGGCGGAGTAGGATCTCCCCCCGAAGTCCTGCCAGACACCAGAAAAGACCGGAAACGCCCGCCATGACCACCCGCAAGAAGACCCCCGAGACGTTGCGCAGCCAGCGCTGGTTCGGCGCCAGCGACCTGCGCGCCTTCGGACACCGCTCGCGCACGCTGCAGATGGGCTATCGCTACGAGGACTTCGTCGGACGCCCGGTCATCGGGATCGTCAACACGTGGAGCGACATCAACCCCTGCCACACCCACCTGCGCCAGCGCGCCGAGGAGGTGAAGCGGGGCGTGTGGCAGGCGGGAGGCTTCCCGATCGAGCTGCCGGCCATGTCGCTCGCCGAGGTCATGGTGAAGCCCACGACGATGCTCTACCGCAACTTCCTGGCGATGGAGACCGAGGAGCTGCTGCGCTCCCACCCGATCGACGGGGCGGTGCTGCTCGGCGGCTGCGACAAGACCACGCCCGGGCTGCTCATGGGCGCCATCAGCATGGACATCCCGGCGATCTTCATGCCCGCCGGCCCGCTGCTGCGCGGCAACTGGGGCGGCAAGGTGCTGGGCTCGGGCTCGGACGTCTGGAAGTACTGGGCGGAGAAGCAGGCCGGCCGCATCACGGAAAAGGACTGGCAGGAGATGGAGTCGGGCATCGCCCGCTCCTTCGGGACCTGCATGACGATGGGCACGGCCTCCACCATGGCCGGCATCGTCGAGGCCATGGGCATGATGCTGCCCGGCGCGGGCTCGATCCCGGCGCCCGACAGCGGCCATTCCCGCATGGCGATGGATTGCGGCACCCGCATCGTCGACATGGTGTGGGAGGACCTGCGCCCCAAGCAGATCCTCACCCGCAACTCGTTCCACAACGCCATCGTGGCGCTGATGGCGATGGCCGGCTCCACCAACGGGATCATCCACGTGCTGGCCATGGCGCGGCGCGCGGGCATCGACCTCACGCTCGACGACTTCGAGGCGCTGTCGAACGAGGTCGGCGTCATCGCCAACCTGCGGCCGTCCGGCGAATGGCTGATGGAGGACTTCCACTATGCGGGCGGCTTCAAGGCGTTCTTCAAGACGCTCATGCCGCACCTCAAGCTCGACGAACTCACCGTCACCGGCAAGACGATGGGCGAGAACCTCGCCGACGCGAAGGTCTGGAACGACGACGTGATCCGTCCGCTCGACCGGCCGATCGCCTCGGGCGGGGGCATCGCCGTGCTGCGCGGCAACCTCGCCCCGAAGGGCTGCATCATCAAGCCGACCGCGGCCGAACCGCGGCTGCTCAGGCACACCGGGCCGGCCATCGTCTTCGACAGCTATGACGAGATGTCGAAGGCCGTGAACGACGAAACGCTCGACGTCACGCCCGACCACGTGATGGTGCTGCGCAACGCCGGCCCCGTCGGCGGCCCGGGCATGCCGGAATGGGGCATGCTGCCCATTCCCAAGGTGCTGCTGAAGCAGGGCGTGCGCGACATGGTCCGCATCTCCGACGCGCGGATGAGCGGCACGAGCTATGGCGCCTGCATCCTCCACGTCGCTCCCGAGGCCTATGTCGGCGGCCCGCTCGCGGCCGTGCGCAACGGCGACATGATCACCGTCGACGTGCCGGGGCGGACCATCAGCCTCGACATCCCCGAAGCCGAACTCGCCGCCCGCCTCGCCGCCTTCAAGCCGCGCCGCCGGCCGGAGCTGCGCGGCTATGTGAAGCTCCACGCCGAGCATGTGAAGCAGGCGGACGAAGGCTGCGACTACGACTTCCTCGAGGGCACCGACCCGATCCCCGAGCCGGAGATCCACTGAGCGGGCGGCGAGGCCACCCCCGCGGTCATCCCCGGCCGGAGCGGCGAAGCCGCGGAGGGGAAGGCGACCCGGACTGTCCCCGGCAGCGTCGATGCGACGCTGGATCCCGTTCCCGGCCGGCTTCGCCGGATGCCGGGGATGTGGTTGAGAGGTCGCGTGGGGGTGGCAGCGCCCCCTCCGCCTCTCACATTTCCAGGTCGAACACCAGGATTCCGTCGATGCCGCCCTCGGCCACGGCGACCAGCGCGGCGCCCGCCTCCTTGTGCCGCGGGTGCGGGAGATAGGCGTCGCGCGCCGCCGCATCGACGAAGTCCATGACGAAGCCGTGGGTGTAGCCCCGGGCAAGTCCCTCCGGACTCGTGTTCACGCCCGTGCGGACGTCGAGGATGCCCTCCACGACGCCCCGCAGCGCCGCGATCCGCGACAGCGCGGCCTCCAGCTCGGCCTGGGTGGCGGTGGCGACCGGGCGCAGCAGGACGATATGGCGGATCATGCCGCGGCCTTTCGCATCAGGGCCGGCACGTCGCGGGCGAGGAGATAGCGCGCGGGCGCGTCCTCCTCCGTCGCCGCCGCGGCCGGGAGCAGCGGGATGAAGTGGTTGTCGGTGGCGTCGTTGTTGACGAGCGATACCTCCCCCGCGAGCACCGTGCCGCCCTCGGCCCAGAACGCATGCGCGACGAAGGGATCGAGCTGGATGCTTTCGCCCGGCTCCAGCACCACGCGCCCGCGCGGCGGCACGCGCAGCACCGTGACGTCCTTGATCACCTCGACGGGCGTGTCCCTGGGCCTGCCCGCCTCGTCGACGGCCAGCAGCTCGACGACGAAGCGGCCGCCGCCACGGTTGATGATGTCCTCGGTCTTGACCACGTGGTAGTGCAGCGGCGTCACCTGGCCGTCCTGCGCGACGAGCACCTTCTCGCCGTAGAGCTTGCCGCTGGCGCTGCCGACGAGGGCCTGTTCTCCCATGCGAATGGTGAAGACGGTGAGCCCGTGCGTGTCGAAACGCCCGGGCTGGAACTCCGCGACGGCCCAGCCGAGCCCGCCGGCCTCCATCAGGCGCAACGCGTCCGGCAGCGCCAGCGCCTCCTCCGGCGACCAGAGGGCGAAGGGCGGCAGCGCGAAGCCGTTGCGGTGGCAGGCCTCGCGGCCCCGGTCGATGATGCGGTCGATGTCGCTGCGGCGCATGCTTGAGGTCTCCGGTCGTTCGGCGGGCTTGGGTCGCGTGTCGTGCGGGATGTCGTCAATGGCCGTCCCGGTCACGCGTCGTGCAGCAGGCGCCCCGCGTCGAGGGCGTTCGGCGGCGCCGCGGTCAGGGGAGCGCGGCCGCGGATGATGTCGGCGCCCTTCTCCCCGATCATGACGGTCGGCGCGTTGGTGTTGGACGATACCAGCAGCGGCATGATCGAGCTGTCGCACACGCGAAGTCCGTCCAGCCCGTGAACCTTGAGGTCCGTTCCGACGACCGCCATGCGGTCCGTGCCCATCTTGCATGTGCCGGCCGGATGATGATCCGTCTTGCACGAGCGGAAGGCATAGCGCGCCAGCGACGCGTCGTCGTCGTGGCCCGGCCCGGGCAGGCGCTCGGCCATGATGAAGGGCGCGAGCGCCGGCTGCTGCAGGATCTCGCGCGCCATGCGCAGCCCGGCGAGGCCGATCTCGCGGTCATACGGGTCCGACCAGTAGTTCGGGTCGATCAGCGGCATCGCGGATGGATCGGGGCCGGCCAGCCTCACCGTCCCGCGCGAGCGCGGGCGCAGGAATGCCGTGTTCAGCGTCACGCCCGCGTTCTTCAGCTTCGCGACCCCGGCCTCGATCCCCGAGCCGAGCCCGAGATGGAACTGGATGTCCGGCGAGCGGGCGGTCCGGTCGGCGTACCAGAACCCTCCCGTCTCGAAGAGGGTGGACGCCACCGGCCCCTTCCTGAACAGCAGGTACTGCAATCCGGCCCAGACGGTGCGGTGCGGCCTGGCGTAGCCGTCATAGGTGTGGTCGCCCGTGCACTCGCAGATCACGTAGAGATCGAGGTGGTCCTGCAGGTTCGACCCGACGCCCGGCAGGTCGTGAACCACGTCGACGCCGACGTCGCGCAGATGGTCGGCCGGGCCGATGCCCGACAGCAGCAGCAGGCGCGGCGATCCGATGGCCCCGGACGAGACGATGACCTCGCGTTCCGCGCGCAGGACCTCCGGGGCGGCGCCATGGCCGGCCGCGATCTCCACGCCCGTCGCGCGGCCTTTCTCGACCACGACGCGGAGGACCTGCGCGCCCGTGCGCACCGTCAGGTTCGCGCGGTCCCGGATCGGGCGCAGATACGCCACCGCCGCCGACGAGCGTCGCGCGTCGCGCACCGTCACCTGGTAGTGGCCGATGCCGCCCTGGCGCGCGCCGTTGAAGTCGGGGTTGTAGGGAATGCCGTACTCCTGCGCCGCGCGCAGGAAGGCCTCGCTGATCGGCAGCGGATTGATCGGCACGCTGACGCCGATCGGCCCGCCGGTGCCGTGCCAGGCATCGGCGAAGCGCTGGTTGTCCTCGGCCCGCCGGAAATAGGGCAGGACATCGCGATAGCCCCAGCCCTCGCAGCCCGCTTCGCTGACCCAGCCGTCGTAGTCCCTGGCATTGCCGCGCGTGTAGATCTGGGCGTTGATCGAGGAGCCGCCGCCCAGGACGCGGGCCTGGGTGTACCAGAGCACGCGGCCGTCGAGGTGCTTCTGGGGGACGGTGGACCAGCCCCAGCTGGCGATGCCCTTGGTCATCTTCGCGAAGCCGGCGGGCATGTGGAACAGCGGGTTCGTGTCGCCGCCGCCGGCCTCCAGCAGGAGGACCCTGACGGCCCGATCCTCGCTCAACCGGTGGGCGAGGGCGCAGCCGGCCGGCCCGGCGCCGCAGATGATGTAGTCGTATGTCATCGCACCCTCGCCCAAGCCGAGGTTCCTCAGAGCCGCGGCAGGCTGAGCCCGCCGTCGACGTTCACGATGCTGCCCGTCGCGAAGGAGAGCCGGCCGGAAGCCAGGGCCGCGACCGTGGCCGCCACGTCCTCGGGCTCGCCCCAGCGTCCGGCCGGAACAAGGCCGTCGGCGATGCGCGCGTCGTAGCGCCCGGCGACCGGCGCCGTCATCGGCGTCCGGATGATGCCCGGGCGCACCTCGAAGACGGCGATCCCCTCGGGCGCCAGGCGCAGCGCCAGCGCCTTCACCGCCATCGAGAGCCCGGCCT
>CAZJCW010000115.1:0-12776 GCA_964544365.1 uncultured Alsobacter sp. | reverse complement strand
CCGCCTTCGCCTTCGCCGGGGACCGGATCGGGCAGGCCCTGCAGCAGGGTCACGGTGACGGTGTAGGTGCTCGTCTGGCCCGGCCGGGCCGGCGGGCCGGCAAGCTCGATGGTGATGGCGAGTTCGCCTTCGCCGGGCAGGCCGTCCCCGTTGCGATCGACATAGCCCAGGATCCGCGTGTCGCCCTGCTCGGGATCGCGCCGCCAGATGAGGTCCTCGCCGTCCGTTCCGTTCGTTTCGGTGACGAGCGATTCGAGCGATCCGAAGATCAGTCGCGCCTGGTTCGAGCCGGCGAGGATCACGACCTGATTGGTGAGCGTGGAGACGCCGCCGGGGTTGACCCCGTTCCCGCCCTCGACCGCCGACTGGTCGAGACGCATGAAGCCGTTGCCCTGGTTGCCGCCTTCGCCCGGGCCGCCCGTGCCGGGTCCGCCTTCGCCGGGGCCACCTGTGCCGGGGCCACCTTCACCGCCGCCCGAGCCGATGACGCCGGAGACGAAGGAGGGCGGCAGCAGCGCGCCGGCGGCGAAGCCGACAAGGCCGAGGCCGTCGTCGTCGAAGCCCTCGACGAGTTCGCGCAGCTCGAAGGGCTCGAGGCCCAGTTCCGTCGGCGGCAGCAGCGGGCTGACCCCGAGGCCGTCGCCGATGCCGGGGAAGGGCTCGTCGTTGTTGAAGCCGGAACTGGGCGACACGGGCTCGCCGGCGGCGGGGACGATGCCGTTCCCGACAAAGGCGGCCTGGAGCGCCTCGCGCGGCACCTCGACATCGCCGAGGATCAGGTTGGGGATCTCGAACTCCGTGGTCGAGCCGGCCACCGGGGCAGTGCCCTCAAGGACGATGACCGATCCGTCGGGCTGCACCAGGGCGAGGACCAGACGCCCGTCGATCTCGACGACACGGATGCGATCGAAGGTCGCGCCGTCCGGCAGGGAGTAGGCGGACGCTTCGATGCCGCCGCCATAGGGCAGGGGCTGCAGCCGCGTGATCTGCTCCGGAGCGGGCAAAGGAAGAACCGGCGGCGACCCGGGCGTACCGGAGGCCTGCGCAAGGAGCACCGGACGCGGCGTCGCCGCGGTCTCGACGACGTCGTTGGCGGAACCCCCGACAGTTCCAGAACCTTCGTGACGCATGGCGATACTCCGAGGCGGGGCGTCGCGCCGATGGCGCGAACACGCGATAAATTTGGCTAAAACTCAACCTATAGAGGCAACGAACACACGCAAGGGTTGCGACGTGCGAGAGGAATATCCCAATATGTTCCTATCAATGAAAATGAGCACAAAGTTAACTGCAAAGAATATCCAATTATATCAAAACAACTGCGATGCACTCGATCTGACGCTGTCCGCATGATCGGCGTGGCGGAAGCCGGTCGTTAATGCGCGGCGTTTCAACCAGTCGTGGCAAGTGACTGGAAACCCTTTAATTTCAGCGGATTGAAAGACGACGCGGAGCACTGTCGCCGACCAGGGCAACAGGAAGCAGGCGGATGGCCTCCCCGCGTCAGATCCGGCGTATCGCGTTGGCGATGGCCTTCATCGCAACGGGCTGTGCGGCATACGCGGGCGCAGCAGGCGCCGCCGAGCGCACGCGCTCAGGAAGCCCAGGCCGCGTGACGCATCCGGCGGCCGGTCCGGCGACGGGACCCGGTTCCTTCGATCTGCGGCCCACGGTGCAGGTGGCTCCCGACGCTGCCGTGACGGTGTCGCGGCGGGACGACGGGGTGTTCGGCTCGGTGCCGATCCACGTGGCGCAAATCGGGCTGACGCCTCGCTGGAATGCCATCCAGGCGAGCGAGCCGGCAGCGCCGTTTTCGGCCTGTCTGGGTGAGGCGGCGCGCTGCACGACCGAATTGCAGAAAAGACTGAGGATGATCGCGGGGGCGGCTTCGTCCCAGCCGGCAGGCCAGGGAAACGTGGCCCGCGAGGCTGTCCGGGCGGTGAACCGGCTCGTCAATGCGGTGATCCGCTACCAGACCGATGCGGTGGTGTGGAACAGCGAGGATTACTGGGCGTCGCCGCAGGAGACCGTGGCCCGCGGCATCGGCGACTGCGAGGACTATGCGCTGCTGAAACTCGCCATGCTGGTGGCGCTCGGTGTTCCCGAGACGGACATGAGCGTGGTCGTGGTCAAGGACACGTCACGCGGCATCGGCCACGCGATCCTCGCCGTGCGGACGCGGGACGGCTACGAGGTGCTCGACAACCTGTCCGACGCGGTGCGCCGCGATTCCGAGGTGACATCCTACGTACCGCTCTATTCGATCGGCGCAGCGGGCGCGTGGGTCCATGGCAGGCGCCGCGAGGTGCCCATGGTGCAGGCTGCGACGCAGCGTTCCGCTCCGGTGACCGGCGCGCAGCTGCGCGGAAGCCTGAACTGACGGGCGCTCCGTGTCCCGGAAAGGCGCCTGTCAGCCGGGCAGGATGTAGCCGACGACCAGATCCTTGCGGGAGGGCTGCGCGAGGGTCACTCGGGCGCGACCTGACGCGATGGCGGCCGACGTTCGGATCGTGAAGCCGCAAAGCACCACGCGCCCTGGCTGCCCGGCCAGAACCTCGATCAGCCGGTCGACCGGGACATCGAGCGTGAGGCGGGCCTTGGAGACGTCCTCGGCGCTCACCGCCTGCGCTCGGCCTGTGACATAGGCGGAAAACTCGGTGTTGAAGCTGACCAGCGCCCGCGTCGCGCTGATGACGAAGCAGGGCAGCGGGACTGCCAGTGCCGCGTGGAGGATCTCGCGCTGCTGCCTCGCAACCTCGAGCCGCGCGATCCGGGATTGCAGCCACGTCGCGGCATGGACCCGCAGGAGCGAAGAGCTGTTCGCCGCTCCCTCGCCCTCCGGCGCAGCATCGACGATGGAGCGGACATAGTCGGCGACTTTCATGCCCTTCTCGGCGGCGGCGTCCTCGAGCGCGCTCCAGAACACCTGCTCCAGGCGAAAGGCGCGCCGCCATCCGCTGCGCCGGAAGATGCGGAACCGCGTTTCAGCCGGGTTGACCCCGCCCGTTCCGGTCGGGACAGCGTCGACCGCAGCCTCGTCCATGTCAGCGCTCCCGCAGGCTTTCCTGCCTCGCCTTGATGATGGGCTTCAGCAGGTAGTCGAGCACCGTCTTCTTGCCTGTCAGGATGTCCACCTGGGCGATCATGCCGGGCATGATGGGATGGTCCTTGCCCTGGTAGCGCAACGACGACTGATCGGTCCGCACCGTCACGATGTAGAAGGTCTCCTTCGCCTGCTCGTCGTAGACGCTGTCGGCCGACACATGCTCGACGATGCCGGACAGGCCGCCATAGATCGAGAAGTCGTAGGCCGTGATCTTGACCTGCGCGGGTTGGCCCGGCCGAAGAAACGCGATGTCGGCCGGCTTCACCTTCGTCTCGATGAGGAGGGCGTCCTCCAGCGGGACGATGTCCATGACATGGCCGCCGGCGTTGACGAAGCCGCCGACGGTGTTCGTGGTGAGCGTGTTGACGATGCCGTCGACCGGGGACCGGATGTCGGTCCGGCGCAGCCGCTCCTTGGCGCTGCGCGCGGTCTGGCGGATGACCGAGTATTCCGACGCCGCCTTGGTCAATTCGGCGAGGGCATCCTGTCGGAACTGAAGGGCAGCCTCCTGCACGACATTCTGCGCCTCGCGCAATGACGCCTGGATCCGTGCGATGTTCTCGCGGTTCGCCGCCTGCTGGCCGCGGGTTTCCACCACCGCTCGCTGGGCGCGCAATTGCTCGGTCTTCGGCGCGATGTTGCGGTTGGCCAGGGGCGTGATGATCTCCAGCTCCTTCTCGGCCAGCTCGAGGCTCTCGGCGAAGCGCGTGGCGTTCTGCTGTGCCTCGTTGAGCTCGCGCTGGCGCTGCTCGACCCGCTCGAGAAGCGACGATACCTTCTTGCGATGCGCGTCCCAGCGCGACGACAAGAGATTGGCCTCGTTCGCGCAGACGGCCGGTGCGGCGAGGCGGATCTCCTCGGGGCAGACATAGCCGGCCTCGGCGCGGCCCTCGCTCTCGATTTCCAACCGGGCGATCTGCGCGGCAAGCGTGCGCGCCTTGGCCTCGACCTCGCCGAGGTTGGACGTGTTGATCGTGTTGTCGAGACGCACCAGGATGTCGCCCTGACGGACGTGCTGACCAAGCCGTACGAGGATTTCCTCGACAATGCCGGGCTCGGCGCTCTGGATCGTCTGGGTCTTCTTCGACGGGATGACCTTGCCTTCGCCGCGCGTCACCTCGTCCACTTCCGCAAAAGCTGCCCAGCCGACGAGAAACACGAACAGGGCCGCCATCGCGACGATGATCGTCGTGGCTGCCCTCGTCGCGCCATCGGTCGAGCTTCCACGACCGGTACGTCCGGAGAGGAGCGACCCGATCCCGCCGGTGGCCGGCGACGCCATGGGGCGGCGCGGGGGCGGCGGAGCGGTCGGAGGACTAGGAGCGACGTGCCTGTTCATGGCAGCCACGGCATCCGCCACAGCCGCAAGGCATTGCGCATCATGTCGCGCACGGCGGTTCCCTTCTCGAACGCGATGGTCAAGCGTCGTCCGTCCTGCAGACGAACGGGAATGTCGATCCAGGGGCGACCCGTCAGAAGACGAACGTTCTGCTCGCCGTCGATAGCGTCGCGGGCAAGAGTGACGGTGAAGCCGTCTTCCGATTGCGCGATCGAGGCGAAAAGCGGGATGCCACGGTCGACGCCGATGTTCCGGAGCTCCGGCAGGCCGATCTGGGCCAGTTGCGCCTGCGGACCGGCGACGACCAGATCGAAGGCGATCGTCGCCGGAAGGCCGGTTTCCCGGACCGGGCGCATCGTGAGCGTCGCGCGAAAACCGGAGGCTTCCATCTCGATGTCTGCCACGAGCGCCGCCGGTGCGGCGTCGGGGCCTGGCTCCGTGCCCGGCAGGACTTTCCAGGTGACTGTTCCGGGTTGGATCTTCGGCCTGTCGGGGTCCGAGTCGAGCTCTTCGATCAGGCCGGCCCGATAGGGGCCAGCCGGAATTCCGGCCTTGATGGCATCGAAGGAATTGAGCGCCACGGGCGCAGCCTCGCCGGGATCGGGCGCCTGCAGGACCGTGTCGAACACCGGAATTCGCGGCGCAGACAGGATTTCGCTGACATAGAGTGGCCGAGGCGGCCGGGACATGCGGATGGGCATGGGGCCGCCGGGCTTTGGCCTGGCGTCGGCCGGCAGCAGTGCCGGGGAGCGCCGTGCCTGTGGCGCCGGATCGACAAAGAGGACGACCGCCGAGAGATCGGGCGCCTGCAGCGGCGGCGGCGGCTCCCGTGCCGGCGCGGCCGATGCCGCCGGCGGCGGGGATTGCCTTGCCGTCGTTGACCGGGCCGGGGCGGAAGGCTTGGCGGCCGCCGCCGGCGGGCGCTGTTCCTGCCCGGCATCAGCCGGCGGGACCGCGGGCGGTGTCGGGGGCAGGGGCTGGCGAGCCAAGGTTGCAGGCAGCGTCGGAGCGCCTGACAGGGTTGGGATCGGGACGGCAGGGGGCGGCGCGGGCTGCGGCGCCTCGACCTTTGGCACCGGAGGTGGCGCGGCCGTCAGCGCCGGCCTGGGAGCCCTGATCGGCTGGGCCTTTGCCGCCGGCGTCGCGGCCGGCCTTGCGGCCGGGGGACGCGCCGGACCGGTCGGTGGAGCGAGAGCCGACGGGTTCATGCCTTCGACCCGTGCGGGAAGCCCCGACGGGACCGGTCGGGCCGGAGCGGGCGCGGTGCCCTGAGGTCGAGGAGAGACCGGAACTCGGGGTTGCGGCGCCGCAACGGGAGCATCGGCCGGCGGTTGCAACACGAGCGGTCCCGTCTGGCCGCGCGCCGGCTCTCCCGATGCGGCCGAGGCAAGGGCGAAAAGCGACGCCAGTGTCAGCAAACGGGGGGACTGGCGCGCCGTCATGTCGGGTTCGCCTGGCGCAGCGACGCCAGCACGGCGTCCTTTGGACCGTCAGCAGCGATACGGCCGTTCTCGACGACGATCAACCGGTCGACGAGTTGCAGCATGCTGAAGCGATGAGTGGCGATGATCAGGGTCTGCTCGCGTGGCATGGCATCCTGCAGCCGGGCCAGAAACAGCCGCTCGGTCGCGAGATCCATGGAACTCGACGGTTCGTCGAGGAACAGGATCTTCGGACGGATCAGGAAGGCGCGGGCGATGGCGACGGCCTGCCGCTGGCCGGTTGACAGGTTCCGTCCGCGCTCTCCGGCGGGCATGTCGTAGCCCATCGGATGCTGGGAGACGAAATCGTCGACCCCGGCGAGCCGGCATGCCTGCACCAGTTCGGCGTCCGTCGCCGAGGGGCGGGCAATCAGGACGTTTTCCTTCACGGAGCCGAGAAACAGGTCCGTGTCCTGCGAGACGATCGTGACCGCCTTGCGGACCTCGTGCGGGTGGTACTGGCGCACGTCCACGCCGTCGATGAGCAGTTCGCCGTCGTTCAGGGGGTAGAGGCCGGCGATCAACCGGCCAAGCGTCGTCTTTCCCGATCCGACGCGCCCGATGATGCCGATCTTCTCGCCCGGCCTGATGGCGAGGTTGATTCCGTCGAGGATGCGGCGGTCGACGCGCGGATAGGTGAAGCCGCCATTGCGGATCTGGACTGCCCCGGCCTCGACCGGCCGATTGACGAAGTTCTTCTGCGAGATCCGCTCGTCCGGCATCGACATCAGGGTGTCGAGCGTCTTCATGGCCGAGAAGGCATGCCGCGCCCGGGTCAGTGTCGTGGCGACGGCGGTCAGCGGCGAAACGGCACGCGACGCCAGCATGACGGTCGCGATGATCGCGCCGGTGGACATCTCGCCGGCCGCAAAGCGATAGGCACCGGCGACGACGATCCAGACGGTGACCATCTGCTGCACGAGCAGGGAGAACTGGATCGCGCCCGAGCTGATCGACTTGATCTGCTCCTGCGTCGCCGAGCCGGCGCGCACGACGTTGTCCCAGCGACGCAGAAACGCGCCTTCGGCCCGAATTCCCTTGATGGTCTCCAGAGCGCCGATCGCCTCCACCAGCATCGCATGGCGCAGCGAACTCTCGGCCTGCGCGGCGGCCATCTTCTGGCCGATCATTGCCTGGGCGACGAGCCCTCCGGCCACGACGAGAACCATCGCGACAATCGGAATGAGCACGATCCATCCGGCCAGCTGGTGGATGACGATGAGGAAGACGAAAAGAAAAAGGCAGTCGATGAATACGGTCAGCGTGTTGGCGGTAAAGAACTCCCGGATCGTCTCGTATTGCGTGACGCGGTTCACGAACTCGCCGGTGGACGGCGGGCGGCTGGCCAACGGGGTACTCAGCACCTTCTCGAAAATCGATTCCGACAGCTGGATGTCCAGCTTCTTTCCGACCGTGTCGAGCAGCGACGCCCGTGCGAGCTTCAGCACGTAGTCGAAGAGCAGTACCACCGCGAAACCCAGTGCAAGCACCCAGAGCGTCGTCGTCGCCTTGTTGGGCAACACGCGGTCGTAGATGTTCATCGTGTAGAGCGGCGCGGCGAGGCCGATGAGGTTGATCATCAGCGCCGCGAGCGCGACGACGACGAAGCTGCGGCGGTGCGTGCGCACCGGCCCCCAGAACCAGTGCCGGCGCTCGATGGCCGCCGAAGGCTGGCCGTCGGACGAAACCGCCTCGTAGTGCGGCAGCACGACGAAACCGCGGCCGTCGTGCAGCCTGTCGAGATCGGCGACCGCCAGCCGCGTCACGCCGCCCGACTCGGGAGCGACGATGCGGCACAGGCCGTCATCGTCGATGCCCATGAGCACGACGAAGCGGTCGCGCGAGAGACAGAGAATGGCCGGCACGTCCACCGGGCCGAACTCGGCCGCGGGACGGTTGACGAGGGTCGCCGCAAGACCCACCCGGGCCGCAGCGCGTTCGACGAGATCCACGCTGAGCCGGCCGTTCTCCATCGGGAGGCCGGCGGTGAGGATCGTGTCGGAGGAGGGGCGCTCGTAGTGGCGCGCGACGAACTGAAGGCAGGCCAGCAGCGTGTCGGGGCTGCCAGCACGGCCGGGCGCGGCAGGCTGTTCCCCGGAATCGGCAACGCCGGACCCGCGGGGGCCCGGCGCTGCGCTGTGGAGGGTCTCGCTCAACCCCTGCTCCGCTTCAGCGTGTCGGCGAGTAGCGCGGATGGGTTTCGGCCTCGGGCGTCGGAGGCACGCCGGCCTTGGCCCGCGCATAGGCATCCGACTGGGACGGCGCCTTGAGGCCGAGCGTCGCAACCAGGCTGCCGGTTGCGGCCGACAGCCGATATTCGGCAAGGATCGAGGCGTGGCGGGCCGTTTCGGTCAGGACCGAGGAGTTGAAGCGGCTGTTCTGGGCATCGAGGACGTCGAGAAGCGACCGGCGTCCGACACGGAACTGATCCTGATAGGCCGACACGACGCGCGCGGCCTCGCCCGTCTGGCGGTTGAGAACGCCGGCGAGCTCGCCTTGCCGGGTGCGCCTCTCCCACGAGATGCGGATGACTTCCTCGACCTCGCGATGCGTCTGGTGCAGACGCAGGCGCGTCTCGCTGGCCCGGCGGATCTGCTCCTGCTCGTTGGCGCTCTTCATGCCGCCATCGTAGAGGTTCCAGCGCAGGATCGCGCGGGCCTGGAGGTCGTTGGTGTTGCCGTCGTTTCCGTCGATGTCGTTACCGGTGCGGGCGCGGCCCTCCAGCGACAACTCGGGATAGTAGCGCGAGCGCGCGGCCTTGACCTGCGCTTCTCCGGCATCGACGTCTGCGCCGGCCATCGCGATCTGCGGATTGCGGGTGCGCGCCTTGCCGATGGCGTCGGCAAGCGACCGGGGCAGGGACGGAGCGATGGACGGCAGCCCGGAGGCCACGCCGATCTGCTGCCCGACCAGCGTGTAGAAGCGGATCTTGGCGGTCGCCAGATCCTCTTCCGCCTGCTTCGACTTGGCGAGTGCGGCGGTAAGGCGTTCCGACGCCTGGAACTTGTCGGCGTCCGTCAGGGTGCCGGATCGAACGCCGGCATCGATATCGCCCAGGATGCGCCGGTGGAAGCCGAGATTCTCGTTGGCGAGGCCCAGGATGCGCTGCTGAAGCAGAACCTCGATGTACTCCCGGGCGATGGCAAGCGCGATGTACTCGGAGCGTTCCAGAACGCGGAAGGATGCGCCGTCGACGCGCGAGGCCTGACGCTCGACCTCCGCCTCGCGGCCGAAGCCGTCGAACAGCTTCTGCGTCGCGACAAGGCCGGCCTCGGCGGGATTCAACGCGCGGTCGAAGGTCCCGGCCTGCCGGCGATCCGGGCTCGACAGGCGGCGCACGCCATAGGAGCCTTCGGCGTCGAGCCGGGGGAGATAGAGCCCGCGGGCCTGCCGCAGTTCGAACTCGATCGCCTCGCGATTCATGATCGCCTGGCCGATCTGCGGGTTTGAATCGAGCGCGATGGATACCGCCTCGCGCAACCCCATGGCATGGCCTGCTGCCGCGGAGGCCACGAGCGCAGCCGACGCAAGAAGCCAGGTCCTGAGGCGTGCGGCGCGGAAAACGCGTCCCTTGATCATCGTCATCGACCCTGTACGCCGTACCGTGACGGGAACGGCAGGCTGAGTTTCGTCAGACTTGCCGCCAACTTCACCAAAAAGTTCTCCCACTTCCGCCTCGAGGCGGTTCGCTCGTTCAACACGGTTAAAATTTGAAGGATGCGGATCAGCGCACCGCGTTCGTGTAGGCCATCATGCGCCCGTAAAAGCAGTCGCACTTGTTGACCCACTCCTCGTTCACTTCGCCACCGCCGAAAAAGCCGATCGCGATACCGCAGGCGGCCTTCGTCTCAGTCGCCCATACGAAGCGCGGCGACGTCGACGTGATCGTCGGCGGCGCATTTGCGATCTGGATCGAGCGGTCGAAGCGCACGGCAACCTCCTGACGCATCTCGGGAGCCGCGAGGCTGAGAAGCGGGGACGCCGGCATGATTCCACAGGCCCGGCGCAACGCGCCGGGATCGGCGGCCTGCGCGCCATGAATGGCGGCGAGGCCGAGGACCAAAGACAGAACAGGTACACGCATCGCTACACCCTCGAGAGGCATCGCTACTGGTCGGACAATTCCCATCGTGCGTCAACCGCATGACGCTGCCGGGCAGGGCGCGTTTCGGCGTCCGGCAGCCGTTTCGGTGCGTTTTCCGTCCCGGTGTGGCGAGCGCGCCTCAGGTCGGTCACCGACAACAGAGCAAATATTCCCTTAACCGGCGCTCGATGAGCGCGTGACGGTGAACGATGCAAGCCAAGAAAACGGTCTGTTCTCTGGCTGCCTATCTCTTCAACGATGAAATTACAGCCAAGTTCAAGGCATGGGGGCGGTACGTTGCAACATCGAAGCTGGTCCTGCACGTAGAGAGCGAAAGGAAATGCATGATATATTTCCTTTGGCGATTCAGCGCGCGAAGGCCCCCACGATGGTTCAGACCTCAGCGATCGACCGCCCGTACGGACTGTCGAGTGCCAATCCGCCCTTCGTTCCCAAGCATTTCGATGCCAGCGAACGGACTCGTGCGACCGCCTTGCGGCTACCGGCAGTGCTCCTCGTCGAAGACGAATACCTGTTGCGGGAGACAACCGCCGAGGGCCTTCGGGACATGGGATTTTCCGTCTGCGAGGCCCGGGACGGCGAGCAGGCACTGGCCATCCTCCGGTCGATGGGTTCCGAGTTCGATTGGCTCTTCACCGATATCCGGTTGCCGGGCACGATCAATGGATGGCACGTGGCCTTCGAGTTCCGCTTCATCCACCCGCTTCGCCCCGTCGTCTATGCGACAGGGTGGTCGGAGGACATCCCGCCCACGGTGGCCGGAAGCCTGTTCTTCCGCAAACCCTACGACCTTGAACTGATCGTCGGAGCGCTGCATTCCTTGTCGTCCGGCGCTTGAGCCGTCCTCTTCCGGTCCCGCATGCCGTCCACCTCGTTCTATTCCAGCCCGGCGGATGCCGGCGGACTCGCCCCGCTGATCCTGACCGCCGATCTGGAGACGGCGGCGGCAGAACGGCTCGAGGCGTGGCGCCGGGCGCATTATCCGGTCGAGCGCAACCAGGTGCCGGCGCACCTCACGCTCTTCCACAAGCTTCCAGCCGACCGCCTTGATGAAATCGACGATCACCTGACGGAGCGATGCTGGACGATCGACCTGCTGCCCGGGCGCGCGCTGGGCCTGCGGTTCATGGGGCACGGTGTCTGCGTGGATGTCGACGCGCCGGCCCTGGTCAGGTTACGAGCGGAACTCGCTGTCGCGTGGCGCGGCGCATTGAGCCCGCAGGATCGCCAGCGTTTCGTTCCCCACGTGACGATCCAGAACAAGGTGACGCCGGAACGAGCGCGCCGCACCCTGCAGGGCCTCGACGCGATCTTCAGCCCGTTCCCATGCGAAATCGAGGGATTGTCCCTTTGGCGCTACCGGGGCGGGCCGTGGGAACCGGTCGCGACCTATCCCTTCGGCGCGGCACCATCCGAAGCGGGTTCGTCAGCGTGAGATCGCGACGGACTCGAGCGCACGGCGAACCTTGTCGGCCCCCCACGTCACCACGGGCTCGGGCGACCGCCTCGGACGCAGCGTCGTCCCTTGCCCGTCCCGGAGCGTGACGGTGCCGCGCGGCGTCCGCACGTCGACCCGACCGCTGACGACCAGAACGCCATAGGCCCCGTCGATCGGACCACCCCACACGGTGGTACCCCTGATGCCCAGTGTTGCGAGCGGCGTCCGCACCTGGACCCGCGCTCCCGGTTGATCCTCGATGCTCCCGCCCACGAACAGGAATGCGCCCCCCCTGAACCTCGCGGAAAGCCGGCCGATGGTGCCACGGGGGTCGTAGACAAAGGTGTCGACGACAACAGACGCATTGTCGCCCAGGGTCAGTTTCGTGTCGTCGTCGAGGACCGCGACCAGACGGGACTTGTCGGCCGTCTTCAACGTATCGCGGAACAGGACAGGAGCCTTCTTGTCCAGGACACGGGAGCGTCCTCCGGCGCGCAGGGCCATGGCCTCGCCCTGAACTTCCGAGACCGAGCCGATGACATTGGCCTGCGCCCACGCCGTCGAAGACGCCAGGACGGAACACGGCAATGCCGCGAGCAGGGCGATCTGCAACAGCAGTCTTGTCGGAGCCCGCAGGAGTTTCAGGACGCAGGATGCCGTCATCGAGAGCGCGCCTCCGGCCGGATTTCGTGCGCGACAGTGCGCCCGTCCGGCCCGTCCTTCAAGCGCGCAAAATGGTGCTGCCTTACTGCCTGATCCTGTCCACAAACGTTTTCGGCTTCGTCGTTCCGTTGGTGTGCTCGGGATTCATGGCTGCGCCGGACTGAAATTCCTCGCGGGTCAGGCGGCGCAACGCGCGGCGACTGCCGTCCTCGGCGACGAGGTACTCGATCACCATGGTCGTATCGCGAGGATCGCTCTGGAAGAAAGACGCGCTTCGCGCAGCGTCCACAGGTCGGTCGCCGGTCGCCAGAGACACGATGGCCGCCGTGAGACCCACGACCACGGCGGCACCCGCCGCCAACACGGCCCTGAACGGTCCCGAGGTCGGTGTGGGGCGAGGCTTGCCGGGTCTCCGAGCCGCGGCTTCGGCCTCGTCCCGAGCGATGAGATCGACTACCGCCGCAGCCCACTCGTCCACCTGCTCGCGCGACGCGAAGCGAATCTCCGCCCCCTTGAGGCGCCAGAACTCGGCGTCCTTGCTCATCAGGGTCCGGATGACTTCCACCGTCCTGTCAGGATTGACCACACCACGCATCAGCACGGCAGCGGCCGCCAGGTGTTTCATGACAGGCCCCAGGCCATGG
>CAZJCW010000114.1:0-12840 GCA_964544365.1 uncultured Alsobacter sp. | reverse complement strand
CGTCCCATGTCAGCCCGGACGACTTGTTGGCTTCGGAGTAATTGTACCCCTCGACGGTACCCGCCTTGCGGCCGATGAGGCCGTTCAGGACGGGACCCTGGCCATTCTTGGCGGTTTCGCCAACCTGGTGGCAGGCGCGGCACTTGAGGAACACCTTCTCGCCGGCAGCGGCATCCTGTGCGAAGGCGCCGGCCGTCGTGAACGCAAGAGCCGCCCCTGCGGCAAGAAAGGTGGCGATTGTCTTCATAGGCTGATGTCTCCTCCTTCGGCCGCTGTCCGACCTGTCCAACGTACGGCCGTTTAATGGTGTTGGATCGGCGATTTTGCAATGTTCCGCCCGTCCAATCCGCCGTCCGTTCATGTGTCAAAGGGAAGTGACACTTCTTCGGCGAGAAGCTAAGGTCGCTTCTGCGCGTGACTGCGCTGCTGCGCCGCGTCCACACGATGCCTCAGGCCAGGCCGCAGGGCACGCGCCTGGCGGTGGGCAGGTTGAACATGGCAGTGGCATTCCCCTTCTCCGCGATCGTCGGCCAGGACGAGATGAAACTGGCCCTGATGATCGCGGCGGTCGACCCGTCGGTCGGCGGCGTCCTCGTCTTTGGCGACCGGGGGACCGGAAAATCCACCGCGGTTCGTGCGCTGGCTGCGCTGCTTCCGGCCATGAAAGTCGTCGAAGGCTGCCGCTATGGCTGTGACCCTGACGGTGCCGGAGGCCAGTGCGCCGACTGCGCGTCCCGGCTCGGCCAGAAGCGCAAGACGAAGCTGGCGCCTGTTCCCGTCGTCGATCTGCCGCTCGGCGCGACCGAGGACCGTGTCGTCGGCGCGCTCGATCTCGAGCGGGCCCTGGCCAGCGGCGAAAAGGCCTTCGAACCCGGCCTCCTCGCGCGTGCCCATCGTGGCTTTCTCTACATCGACGAGGTGAACCTGCTGGAGGACCACCTCGTGGATCTTCTGCTCGATGTTGCCGCCTCCGGGGAAAACGTCGTCGAGCGCGAAGGCCTGAGCGTACGGCACCCGGCGCGTTTCGTTCTGGTCGGCAGCGGAAACCCCGAAGAGGGTGAACTGAGGCCGCAGCTTCTCGACCGCTTCGGACTTTCCGTGGACGTCCGCACGCCGACCGACATCCCGACGCGCATCGAGGTCGTGCGCCGGCGCGATGCTTTCGAGCGCGACCCTGCCGCCTATGCCGCTGGCTGGGACAACAAGGACAAGGCCCTCCGCCGAAAGATCGCCGCGGCCAAGGGCCGGCTGGCCACCGTCGATGTCCCGCTTGAAGCCCTGGAGCTCGCAGCCCGGCTTTGTCTTGCGCTGGGCACCGACGGTTTGCGGGGCGAACTCACCCTGATGCGCACGGCCCGTGCCCTCGCCGCGCTCGAGGGCGCGTCCACGGTGACCGCGCGGCATCTGCGCCGCGTTGCCCCGCCTGCGCTTCGCCATCGCCTGCGGCGCAATCCGCTCGACGATGCGGGATCCGATGTGCGCGTCGAGCGGGCCGTGTCCGAAATCCTGCCCGCAGAGGTTGCGGTCGCATGAGCGGGCAGGCCGCGCCGCCTTCGGCGTGGGATGAAGCGATCCTGGCCGCTATGCTGGCGGCCGTCGATCCGCAGGGCCTTGGCCTGCGCGTCAAGGCAAGGCCAGGGCCGGTCCGCGATCGTTGGCTGTCGATCCTGAAGGACAGTCTGCCGGCGGGAACGCCCTGGCGTCGACTGCCGTCGCATGCCACCGACGATCGTCTTCTCGGTGGTCTCGACCTTTCTGCGACGCTCGCAGCCGGTCGTCCGGTCATGCAAAAGGGGCTCGTGAGCGAGGCCGACGGCGGCATCCTGGTCGTTCCGATGGCAGAGCGTCTGTCCCAGGGCACTGCAGCACGCGTGGCAGCCGCACTCGATACGGGCGCCGTGTCTGTCGAGCGAGACGGTCTGGCTGCCAGGCTTCCGGCCCGGATCGGTCTCGTCCTGCTCGACGAGGGCATCGACGACGAAGCACCCCCCGCCTCGCTGCTGGAGCGGATCGCCATCCATCTCGATCTCGACGCCATCGGCCTCGCCGCATGCGCCGACGGCGAAGCGGATGCGCAGTCTGTCGCCGCGGCGCGTGCCCGATTCTCGGCGGTGGACGTCGAGGAGGGCGATATCCGGGCCCTGGTGGAGACGGCTGCAGCGCTGGGCGTCCTCTCCTTGCGGGCGCCGATGGCGGCCTTGCGCGCGGCGAGGGCCGCTGCCGCCCTCGCGGGACGAACCGCGCCGGCATCCGAGGATCTCGTCACCGCGGCGCGGCTGGTGCTGGCGCCTCGTGCGACAGTCCTGCCGCCGCAGCCACAGGACGATGCTGAAGCGCCGCAGGATCCGCCGCCGGAGGACGAGCAGGTGGAAACGCAGGAGCGGCAGGACGGACCGCTGGCCGACCAGATCATCGAGGCGGCCAAGGCCGCGATTCCGGCCGGGCTTCTGGCGCGTCTCCAGGCGGGGCTTGCCGCCCGCCAGCGCGCGGCTGCCTCGGGCAAGGCTGGTGCGATCCAGTCCTCGGCACTACGGGGCCGGCCGCTCGGCAGCCGTCGCGGCGAGCCCCGGGCCGGCGCACGGCTCGATGTTGTCGAGACATTGCGCGCCGCCGCACCCTGGCAGCGCCTTCGCGCCGGTGGGGGCGGGGCCCGGGTGCAAGTGAGACGCGACGACTTCCGCATCCGTCGCTATGCCGAACATCGGGAAACGACGACGATTTTTGCTGTCGACGCCTCCGGGTCGACGGCGCTTCATCGGATGGCCGAGGCCAAGGGCGCGGTCGAACTGCTGCTGGCCGATTGCTATGTCCGACGCGACAGCGTCGCCCTGGTCGCGTTCCGCGGGCAGGATGCCGAACTGCTCCTGCCGCCGACCCGCTCGCTGGTCCGCGCCAAGCGCAGCCTCGCGGGACTGCCCGGAGGCGGCGGCACTCCGCTGGCCTCCGGCCTCGATGCCGCTCTTGCAGTCGCCGACGCGGCCCGCCGGCGCGGACAGACCCCGGTGATCGTCGTGCTCACGGACGGGCGGGCGAACGTGGCCAGGGACGGTCGTCACGGCCGGGGGCCGGCTGGGGAAGACGCCTTGGCCGCGGCCGGCCGGATCCGGGCGGCTGGGATCGCTTCCCTGCTGATCGACACGTCGCCTCGTCCCGCACCGCAAGGGGGAGAAATCGCCGCTGCGATGGGCGCGCGCTATCTTCCGTTGCCCCATGCGGACGCCGCCGGACTGAGCGCGGCGGTCCAGATCATGGCCAGGGCGGGCTGAAGTTCGAGGCAAGATGCGGCAGTCGCGGAGGGGTTCCGCTGCGGACTGTCTTGCCAAAGACTTGGACACTGATAGTGTCAGTTTATGTTGACACTCGCGCCCACCCGCATCTCTAGCGACCCCGTCGAGGATCGGCGCCCTCTGGCCGTCGTCGTCGGCAGCGGCTTCGGCGGCCTCGCGGCCGCCGTCCGCCTGGGAGCACGCGGGTATCGCGTGCAGGTGCTCGAGCGGCTTGAGCAGCCGGGCGGCCGGGCTTCGGTGTTCCGGCAGGATGGATTCGTCTTCGACGCAGGTCCGACGATCATCACCTTGCCGTCGCTCTTCGAGGAGCTTTGGACCCTCTGCGGTCGCCGTTTGGCGGACGACGTCGACTTGCGGCCGCTGGACCCGTTCTACCGCTTGATCTTTCCGGACGGTTCAACCTTTGCGTGCTCCGGCGACGACGCCTTGATGCGCGAGGAGGTCCGGCGTCTCAACCCGGCGGACATTGACGGCTACGAGCGGTTCCTGGAGGTGAGCAAGTCGATCTACGGCTTCGCCTTCGAGCAACTCGGGCAGATCCCGTTCAACACGCTCGGGACCATGGCAAAGGCACTCCCCGGCTTCGTGCGGCATCGTGCCGACCGGTCGGTGCATGGGCTGGTGCGGCGCTACATACAGGATCCCCGGCTTCGGATCGCCTTCAGTTTCCATCCCCTCTTCATCGGCGGAAACCCGTTTCGGGTCACGTCGATGTACGCACTCGTCAGCTATCTCGAGCGGCGGTTCGGCGTGCACTTCGCCATGGGCGGGACACACAAGTTGGTCGAGGGGCTGGTCGGGCTCATCGAGGGACAGGGCAACAGCGTCCACTGCAACACCGAGGTGGCCCGAATCGACGTCGCCGACGGCCGCGCCACAGGCGTGACGCTCGCATCGGGCGAGCGGATCGCGGCCGATGTCGTCGTGTCGAATGCCGACTCGGCCTGGACCTACACCAAGCTCCTACCGCCCGGTGCCTCGCGCCGCTGGACGCCGCAGAAAATCGCCAAGGCGAAGTTCTCGATGTCGCTTTTCGTCTGGTACTTCGGCACCAACCGCCAGTACCCGAACGTCGACCACCACACGATCCTGCTCGGGCCGCGCTACCGCGAACTCCTGGCCGACATCTTCGACCGGAAGGTCCTGGCCGACGACTTCAGCCTCTACATTCACCGGCCGACGGCGACGGACCCGTCGATGGCTCCGCCCGGTTGCGATACGTTCTACGCGCTCTCACCGGTTCCCCATCTCGAAGCCGACGTCGACTGGACGACCATGGCAGAGCCTTACCGGCGCAAGATGGAGGCGGCATTGTCCGCCTCGCTGATGCCGGGGCTGCGCGAGGCGGTGGTCAGTTCGAAGATCATCACGCCGATCGACTTCCGCGACCGCCTGTCCTCGGTCCACGGCGCGGCGTTCGGCCTCGAGCCGACGCTGCTGCAGAGCGCCTGGTTTCGTCCGCACAATGTCTGCGAGGACATTGAGAACCTTTACCTCGTCGGGGCGGGAACCCATCCCGGCGCCGGCGTTCCCGGCGTCATTTCCTCCGCCCGAATCCTCGATCAACTGGTGCCGCATGGTGCGACGCTCCGCTGACGCCCGCGCCAACGCGGACTACGAGGCCTGCCGGGCGCTGATCCGGCAGGGGTCGAAGACGTTCTTTGCGGCATCTCTGCTGCTGCCGGACGACGTGCGGCGCTCCTCCTACGCGCTTTATGCGTTCTGCCGGCTCTCCGACGATGCCGTCGACGGTCCCGATGCCCGCCGCGACGCCGTCGAAAGGCTGCGCGACCGCCTCGACGACCTCTACTCCGGACGGCCGGGACCCCATGCGGCCGACCGGGCCTTCGCCGATCTGATCGACAGGGTCGGCCTGCCCCGCGCGCTGCCCGAAGCACTTCTCGACGGCTTGTCCTGGGATGCCCAGGGACGGAACTACGAGACTCTGGCCGACCTGCGCGCCTATGCGGCGCGGGTGGCCGCGACGGTTGGAGCCATGATGACGGTGGTCATGGGCGTCCGCGATGCGGCGACACTCGCCCGTGCGTGCGATCTCGGCGTCGCGATGCAACTCACCAACATCGCCCGTGACGTCGGCGAGGACGCGCGCAACGGCCGGATCTACCTGCCGCTGGACTGGCTGGACGAGGAGGGGATCGATCCCGCCGCGTTCGTCGACGCACCGCGCCACGACCCGGCTGTCGGACGCGTCGTCGAAAGGCTGCTCGAAGCGGCGGAAGCTCTCTACGACCGCTCGGCTGGGGGCGTCGCGGGCCTGCCGCTGTCGTGCCGGCCGGCGATCCATGCCGCACGCCTCATCTATCGGGAGATCGGCCGCGAGATTGCCCGTAACGGCCACGATTCCGTGAACCGCCGTGCCTTCGTACCGTCATCGCGCAAGCTGACGCTTCTGGCCGCCGCGCTGGGAAGCACCGCCTCGACCGGACGCGGCATGGCACAGGATCCCTTGCCGGAGACCCGGTTCCTCGTCGAAGCAGCAGCCCGGACCAACGGACAGGCAGTGCGGGTCGGTCCAGGTCCGTTTCAGGAAGTCGACAACCGCATCGGCTGGATCCTCGACCTCTTCGAGAAGATCGAGGAGCGCCAGCACGCCGCGCCCGCCCCGGCGGACCGGGATCGCGCGCTCGCACCCTGAACGGGCGGGCATCCGGCGGCGATGCCGGCGCGTAGATCGTCCGGGAGAGCGTGCATGGACGATCCGACCCCCTTCATCCTGATCGAACTGGTGCTGACCTTCGGCGGCGTGCTGCTGTTCGCGTGGTGGCAGCTGCGCGAACTCAACCAGCGCGCGGCGGCGCGTGAAGCGGCGAAGCGCGAGGCTGAAGCCAAGGGGGAGGGCAGGGGCGAGCCGACGACGTCCTGATCGGGATCCCGGAATGGTCCCGCACATTGCCGTGCTGCGTTTCGACGGCGATACGGCTAGTTCGACGTTCGTCGGTGGTCCCGCACAGTCGGTTGAAGGCGCGGCCCACCTTATCGCGATTGGCTCTAGCGTCGCCTCGGCATCCGGAACGGCAGCATCATCCGCACGACCGGCGTGTCCAGGCGCGTCACCGACAGGCTTTCGTGCACGGCAGCAACCTGCTGTCCGAAAAGCCGGGTCTCGAGTTCCGAGCGGGCATAGAATGGCGTGTCTTCAAGCGTCCGCACCACGCGGACGGTGCCACCGTCCTCGGCCTGCGTGCCGCGCGGCAGGAACCAACGCGTCCGCGGCAGAGCGACTCGCGGTGGCGGCTGGAACTCCTCGGCCACGGCGTTGCGGTCGTAGCGCGCCGCGATGGAGCGGGTCGCGCCGTCCTTCTCGATGACATCGTACAGGACGGCAGAGCCATCAGCGCCGAGATGGGCGCGGGACCAGTTCCACTGGGCGAATGCCGATTCGACGGGCTCGTCGCCGGCATTGGTGTCGACATAGCCGTGGCCTTTCCAGCTCAGCGACGGCTCGGCGAAATCGACCTCGACGGCGCATGCAGGCGCCAGTGGCATCCAGCGGTGGCGGCCGTGGCTGTCGATCGCAAAGGCACGATCGGCAAGCCCGTGGGGATTGAGCCGGATACGTCCGCGCAGTGCCCGCGGGACCGGCGCTGCAACCTCGGAAATGTCGAGCACGAAGGCGTCTCCGTCCCGACGAAGCACGCTGGGGCCGATGGAAAGGGTCGTCTGGTCCCGCCAGAGGCGCGATCGGCCGCGCTCGGTCATGCTCCAGCGCCCCACTCCGGGGCCGTAGAGCGCGACGTTGAAGGCGCAATGATCCTCGGGCTCCCGGCGCCCCGCCCAGTGGTAATAGGGCGAGAAGACGGAGCCGACGAACACGATGACGCTGAAGCCATAGCGCCCGTCGTCGCTCAGGGCGTCACAGTACCACCAGACATAGCCGCCCGGCGGGACGGGTTGGTCGAAACGAGATCCGACAGCACCGAGCGGGCGGCCAGCCGGCCCGACAGTGCCGCCATCGGTACGCCCGGCCCCGGATGCACGCTGCCCCCCGCGAGGTACAGGCCCGGGATCCGCGTGCGCGCGTCCGGCCTCTGGAACGACGCCAGCCATCCGTGCGACGCCCGGCCGTAGAGCGCCCCGCCCGTCGCCGGAAACAGATTCGCGAACCCCTGCGGCGTGGTCGTCACGCAATGCTGGGGATCGATCTCCACCGACAGGCCGCAACGGCCGAGCAAGTGGATCATGCGGTCCTGACATGCGGCGATCTCCGCTGGTTCGAACGGGCGCGCGTCGCCGTCGGCAGGCGCGTTGACGAGGATGAGCAGGCGTTCCCTGGCGTCGCCCGCCAAGGGACTGTCGCCCCGGTCCTGGGCGCAGACATAGACGGTCGGCTCGTCGGGCAGTCGCCTATCCCGGAAGATGCGGCTGAACTCGCCGGCATAGTCGCGGGAGAAGAACACGTTGTGCCGCAGAAGCGGAAAGCCCGACGTGCGGCCGACCAGGGTCCAGACCAGCGCGGACAGCGACCGGGCGGCGGGCGGCACCGGCCGCGTTGCGCCGGCCACAGCCTGTCCGAAAAATCCGGCAGCGACGGCCCCTGCGTCGGCGTTGACGACGATCGCATCGGCGGCCAGCCGCTCGCCGCCGGCCAGCCGCACGCCATCCACGGCGCCGCCGGCGACACTGATCTCCGCGACCTCGCTGTCGCAGCGGATCTCCGCGCCAAGCCGCTCGGCGACGCGGGCCAGGGCCTCGGCCAGCCTGTACATCCCGCCCTGGACCAGCCAGACACCGTCCTGTTCGACATGAGCGACGAGCATCAGCGTGGCGGGCGCGAGGAAGGGCGAGGACCCGCAATAGGTCGCGTAACGCCCGTAGAGCTGGCGCAGCCGGGGATCGGAGAAGCTCTCGCCCAGCGCCGACCACATGGTCGAGAACGGCTTCAGGCGCATCAGGGCGCCGAGATTGCCGAAGCCCACACGGGACGTGAGCGACAGGGGGTTGGGCCTGGAATTGCGCAGGAACGGGTGCTCAAGCGTCCGGAAGATGTCGCGGCTCTGGTCGCAGAAAGCGCGGAAGCGGCGCCCTTCCTCGGGACCCGCGAACGCCGCGACTGCGTCCTGCGATCGCTCGACGTCGGAGAACAGGTCGAGGCGCTCGGTCTCGCTCCAGGCGTGGCGTGCCAGCACGTCCGCCCGGACGAGCCCGACCTCGCGGTCCAGCGAGGTGCCGGCCGCGGCCATGAGCTCCTCGAACACCCACCGCATGGTGAAGACGCTCGGCCCGCCGTCGATGCGCGCGTCGCCGACGGCAATCTCGCGCATCTTGCCGCCCGGCGCGGCGGCCCGCTCCAGCACCGTGACCTGAGCGCCGCGCGCGGCGAGATCGACGGCGGCCGAGAGGCCACCGATGCCGCCACCGACGATGAGAACCCGTTCCCTGGGCACAGTGTTGATTCACAACCTTCGGCGCCCCGACGTCAAGCGGGGTCTACACATTGACTGTCAATTGAAGATGACAGTTTTTGATGCACGTCAAGGCGCGAAGGTCCGGGGGGTCGCAGTTTCGGAACGCCCCGGGGGAGCTTCCATGGACCAAAGCGCCTCGCGCATCGGCCCGAACGCCATCATCCAGATCGGCGCGGTCTTGCTGGACCGGCATGGCCCGGGCGTCGTTGACCGTGTTTTCGCGGCAGCGCAGCTCTCCCAGTACCGCGATGCGCCTCCGGTCGCGATGGTGCCGGAACGCGAGGTGGCGCGGCTTCATGTCGCTCTCGTGCGAACGCTCGGCGCGGCGGATGCGGAGGACGTCGCGCGAGAGGCCGGCGCACGAACCGCGCGCTACATCCTTGCACACCGGATCCCGGTCCCGGCACAACGCCTCCTCCGGATCCTGCCGCCGCGCCTCGCGTCACGCCTTCTGCTGGCGGCCATCCGCCGGCACGCCTGGACCTTCGCCGGCAGCGCCAGCTTCCGCGCGGCGCCGGGTCCGCCGGTCGACCTCGCGCTCGCCGGGTGCTGCCTGTGCCGCACTCACCTGGCGGGCGGGCGGCTGGCGGCCTTCTACGCAGCGACCTTCGAAGGATTGTTCCGCGAACTCGTGTCCGGACGGGCCCGGATTTCCCGTCCCGGTGCCGGATGGCCGGGGACCTGGACGGCGCGCATCGACTGGCGAATGCCCTGAGGCTCGCTTGTCAAGTTGACAAGACACCTGAAGTGTCAAACTCTATTGACGCCGCACGGACGGCGCAGGGGAGATTGCGATGGATACAAGGTCGCGCATCGAGGCCGCCCTCGAGAAAGCAATCGGCCGCGCCTGCGCCGCCAAGGCTCCCCCTGCCATCGCCGAAGCGGTGCGCCATTCCGTGTTCCCGGGCGGCGCCCGTGTGAGGCCGCGCCTCTGCCTGGCGGTTGCCGGCGCCTGCGGCGACGATTCGCCCGCGCTGTCCGAAGCGGCTTGTGCGGCCGTCGAGCTGCTGCACTGCGCCTCGCTCGTTCACGATGACATGCCCTGCTTCGACGACGCGGCCACCCGCCGGGGGCGGCCCTCGGTGCACGCGCTCTACGGCGAACCGCTGGCCCTGCTTGCCGGCGACGCACTGATCGTCCTCGCCTTCGAGACGATCGCACTGGAGGCTGTCGAGTCGCCCGCCCGGATGGCGCGGCTGATCACGACCGTGGCGAATTCGGTCGGCCTGCCCATGGGCATCGTCGCCGGCCAGGCCTGGGAGGTCGAGCCCGACATCGACATGCGCACCTATCACCGGGCCAAGACCGGTTCTCTCTTCGTCGGCGCGGCCATGGCCGGAGCCATCGCGGCCGGAGCCGATCCCAATCCCTGGCGCGCCTTCGGCGAAAGGCTGGGCGAAGCCTACCAGGTGGCCGACGACCTGCGCGACGCCGTCGGCAGCGCCGCCGACATCGGGAAGCCGGTCGGCCAGGACGCGGCCCACCATCGTCCCAACGCCGTCGGCCAACTCGGTCCGGGGGCGGCGCTGGCGCATCTGCGCGGGCTCGTCGAGGCGGCCATCGCCGCGATCCCGCCGTGCCCGCGTGCCGGCGAACTCGAGACGCTGATCCTGAGCGAAGCCAAGCGCCTCGTGCCCAAGGAACTCGCGCAGTACGCCGCCTGAGGTGACCGCTCCATGACCGGTGTCGCATGACCAGCGTGCCCGCCATGCCGCCCCTGGCGCCGGCCGCCTCGCTGGCGGAGCGCTGGTATCGGCTGCGCGATCGCCTGATGCGAAGCGAGGCGTTCCAGCGGCGCGCCGCCGCCTTCCCGCTCACTGCCTGGATCGCCCGCAAGCGGGCGCGCGAGAGCTTCGACCTCGTCGCCGGCTTCGTCTATTCCCAGATCCTTCAAGCGGTCGTGCGGCTGCGCGTCCTCGAAGCGGTGGCCACCGGGCCGCTCGCCGTCGAGGCGATTGCCGCCGCGACGGGCCTGCCGGTCGAATCCGCGCGGCGACTGTGCGCCGGTGCCGCGGCGCTTCGCCTTCTCCAGGAGCGCGGGGGCGGCTACGGGCTCGGTGACCTGGGCGCGGCCCTGCTCGGCAATCCCGGCGTCATCGCGATGGTCGAGCATCACGCGATTCTCTACGACGACCTGCGCGATCCCGTCGCGCTGCTGCGCGATCCGTCGCGTCCCACCGCCCTGTCGGACTACTGGGCCTATGCACGCGAGAAGCCGGACGCGCTGACGCCGGACAAGGTCGCGGACTACAGCCGCCTGATGGCGGTGTCCCAGCAGTTCATCGCCGCCGAGATCCTCGATGCCTATCCCGTCGCGCGGCACAGGACGCTGCTCGACGTCGGAGGCGGCGAGGGCGCGTTCATCCGGGCGGCGACAAAGCGCGCGCCCGGCGTCTCTTTCATGCTGTTCGACGTCCCGCCCGTGGCGGAGAGAGCCCGGGCTGCCTTCGCGTCCGCCGGCATCGGCGACCGTTGCACCGCCTTCGGCGGCGACATGTTCGCCGATTCTCTCCCGGCGGGGGCCGACATCGCCTGCCTCATCCGCGTGCTCTACGATCACGGGCGCGACCGCGCCCTCACCGTGCTGCGCAATGTCCGCGCGAGCCTTCCGCCCGACGGCACGCTGCTGATCGCCGAGCCGATGGCGGCGACGCCGGGTGCCGAAACGGTCGGCGCCGCCTATTTCGGCCTGTACCTGCTGGCGATGAAGGGTGGCGACTCGCGCACAAGCGACCAGATCGCCGCGCTGGCCCGCGAGGCCGGTTTCACCCGCATTCGCCCCGTGACCACGCGCACCCCCCTGCTGACGAGCCTGCTCGTCGCCCAGCCCTGATCCGCGGTCGCGGCAGGAAATGACTCCCCGACTGTGAAGACAGATTGACACTGGAAAGTGTCCAGTTAGACTTACAGTGCAGTCCGCTCCCCATTCCGGGAACCGGTGGCCCAAACGAAGGGCGTGACGTCGTGAAAGCGCTGGCGGTCATTCTCGAGAAGCCTGAGCATCTCGTGCTCGGCGAGGTCGACCTGTCGCCGCCCGGTGACGACGACGTCGTGGTCGACATCGCCTACAGCGGCATCAGCACCGGGACCGAGCGACTGCTCTGGTCCGGACGGATGCCGCAATTTCCCGGCATGGGCTATCCGCTCGTTCCCGGCTACGAATCGGTGGGGCGCGTCTCGCGCGCTGGATCCGGCTCCGGCCGCGCCGAGGGTGATTTCGTCTTCGTTCCCGGCGCGCGCTGCTTCACGGACGTTCGCGGCCTCTTCGGCGGCGCGGCGTCCCGCCTCGTCGTCCCCGGCTCACGGACGACCCGGATCCCCGAGGCACTCGACGACAAGGCCGCGCTGCTCGCCCTGGCCGCGACGGCCCGCCACGCCCGCGCAGGATCGAAGGCCGGAGACGAACTGATCATCGGCCATGGCGTGCTCGGTCGCCTGCTGGCCCGGCTCTCGGTCCTCGACGGCGGCCATCCGATCGTGTGGGAGACGAACCCGGTTCGCGCCCAGGGAGCCCACGGCTACCAGGTGGTCGATCCCGCGCGCGACAACCGCACCGATTACCGCACGATCTACGACGTCAGCGGCGACAGCGGCATTCTCGACCGGCTGATCATGCGCCTCGGGCATGGCGGGGAGATCGTCCTCGCCGGCTTCTACAGCGGCCAGCTCGCCTTCACCTTTCCCGCCGCCTTCATGCGCGAGGCGCGCATGCGCGTCGCCGCCGAATGGCGCGAGGAGGATCTCGTCGCCGTGAGGGGGCTCGTCGAGGACGGCAGCCTGGCGCTCGACGGCCTCATCACGCACCGCGAACCGGCGTCGTCGGCACCCGCAGCCTACAGGACGGCCTTCGAGGATCCGTCCTGCCTCAAGATGGTCCTCGACTGGAGAATGGTCGCATGAGCACGACCCATACGCTGATCGATCGCCAGCGGGACGCCCTTCGCGCCGAGGCTGCCGTCGAGCCGGATGCCGTTCCGACCGCCGCGACCAAGCAGACCCAGGTCATCGCCATTTACGGCAAGGGCGGCATCGGCAAGAGCTTCACGCTGGCCAACCTCAGCTACATGATGGCTCAGCAGGGCAAGAAGGTCCTGCTCATCGGCTGCGACCCGAAGAGCGACACGACC
>CAZJCW010000113.1:0-12890 GCA_964544365.1 uncultured Alsobacter sp. | reverse complement strand
TGGCACGCGGTAGCATCTACAACGCGCAGAACGCATGAAGGCGGGGAATGCATACGACCAAATTCGAAAACAGAAGCAGTATCGAAACACTCAGGAGCCGGCTGGCGGAAGGGGTGGGATTCGAACCCACGGTGAACTTGCGCCCACGGCGGTTTTCAAGACCGCTGCCTTAAACCACTCGGCCACCCTTCCGGCCGCCCGGACGAGCACCCGGGCGATGGATCCTGTGATTAGCGGCGGATCTCGCCGCCGTCCATGGGCAAACAGCGTGCGACCTTTGCGGGACCGGGGCGTTGGGCGTCGGAGGCTGCCGTGGAACGGCTGTCGTTCGTCGCCCGTTGCCCGGTCGGGCGGACGTGCAACTGGCCGGCCCGGCCTTGGTCGCGTCGGGGTTGACCCTCGCGATCGTTTCGGGGCCGGTTCGAGACATCCGAGCTCCGGCCGTCGCCGGTGACACCGTCCGCGGCCAGTGCCGCGATGTCGGGGCGGGCCGCCTCGCCGACCGGGTCGGAGGACAGAGCGATGTCTTCATGTCGAGCGGTGAAGATGCGGCGGTCATGATCTGCCGTTCCGCGAGACGCGTACGGAGAGGGCCCGGCGTGAGGTCGCGTCCAGGCAAGCAGGAGATGCCGATGCCCATGAAGGTCGCCAGTCTTTCCGTCCTGGTCCTGTGCGCCGCGTCCGTTCTGGCCGATCCGGCCGGCGCCAACGAACCGCGCCCGCTGGATGGCAAGGCGCTGCGCGAAACCGTGGCCGGGCGGCGGATTTACCTCGCCGTGCCGTTCGGCGGCGAGCTCCCGCTCTACTATCGCCGCGACGGGCGCGTCGATGGATCGGGCGAGGCCGCCGGCCTCGGGCGCTTCCTGAAGCCGAGCGATTCGGGGCGCTGGTGGGTGGACGGCAACCGCCTCTGCCAGCAGTGGCAGACCTGGTACGACGGCAAGACGTTCTGTTTCACCCTGGCGCCCGCCGGGCCCAACCGGCTGGCCTGGTTCCGCGACGATGGCGAAAAGGGCGTTGCGAGGCTTGGCGACTGACGTCCCGCGACCGTCTGTCGCCGACCGTGCCATCCGCAACGCGCGATGGGGCGGCGGCAACCCGCCACATTTCAGCCTCTTTCGAGGGGCTCCTTGCCACAGTCCGGCTTGGCCGCGGCAGGGGGCGATAGATACAGGTTGCCGATGCGGCGCCTGCGGCTTAACACTCCCTTCATGCTGAGACGCCTAATGAATGGTGTCGCGGTAGCCAATGAATGGTCACGTCGTCTTCGGATGGACGAGGCCGACGGCAGGGGACTGCAGGAATGGTCGAGTATTCGGGTCGCGTTTCGTCTCCCTCTCCCAGATCCCCCCTTTCGACAGGCGTGAAACTGGCTTCGGTGGCCGCTGTCGGTCTCATCGTCGCCAATTGCAGTTCCGCTCAGAAGGTTGCCTCCAGCCGGGGCGGCATCGACCCGAAATATGGCGTCGCCGCCAGCCCGAAGGTCGTCGCCGATGGCGAGGCCGTTCCGAAGGGCGGCGGTCGCGAGATGGTGGGCAAGCCCTACGTGGTCGCCGGCCGGCTCTACACCCCGCGCGAGATGAACAACTACTCCGCGGTCGGCACTGCGTCCTGGTACGGACCGTCGTTCCACGGTCGCATGACGGCCAACGGCGAGGTCTTCGACAAGATGTCGATCTCCGCCGCGCATCCCACAATGCCGCTGCCCAGCTATGTGCGCGTGACGAACACCCTGAACGGCCATTCGATCATCGCGCGGGTCAACGATCGTGGTCCCTATCATGGGAACCGGTTGATCGACGTCTCCCAGCGCGTCGCCGAGGCGCTGTCCTTCAAGCATCTTGGCACGGCCCGCGTGCGCGTCGACTACCTGACGCGCGCGTCGACCGCCGGCAGCGACGACGCCCGGCTCTATGCGACGCTGCGCACCGATGGCCTGCCGGCGCAGTTGAACGGCGGCCCGACCATGGTGGCATCCGCCGCGCCGACGCCGGCGCCGGCTGCGCGCGAGACGACCATTGTGCCCATGAGCGTCGCGCCGGTCGCGACCCGCGCACCCGCGCTTGTGACCCCGGTCGCCATGGCTCCCGTTGCTCCGGCCCCCATCGTCGGGAAGCCGGCTCCGGGGGTGCCATTGCCGCCGGACCGTCCGTTCGATCTCGGCGGGGCGACCGCCTCGGCGAAGTCGTCGCCGACCCGTTCGGCCGCGCTGCCGCGGTCGCCGGCAGGCAGGGACACGCGGACCGCGAGCCTGTTCTTCGCCGAGCCGGAAGCCGGGATCACGTCGTCCTTCGGCAAGGATCCGATGGCCCTGCTGATCTCGCAGACCTTCGTGCCCCTCAAGGACACCCAGCCCCGCTTCTGAGCCGGGGAGTTGCGCGCAGCGCGGCGTTGATTTCGACCCGTTTCCCGCCCATGGTCTGCTGCTCATGCGGCAGAATCGATGCGGGATAATGCTGTGCCAAGGCTCCTGACAGGTTGGGTGGCGGCTTACCGCGTGTTCGCGGTGCTGGCCACGCTGGTCGCTGCACTGCTGGCGTCGCGGGCGGCCCACGCCCAGCAGCAGGCCTTCCAGACGACGGCCCCCTTCGCGATCCTGATGGATTCCGATACGGGCGCGGTGCTCTTCGAGCGCGCTGCCGACGACCTCATGGTGCCGGCGAGCATGGCGAAGCTCATGACGGCGGAAGTGCTGTTCGAACAGATCGCCAAGGGGAAGATCAGTCTCGACGACGAGTTCCCGATTTCCGAGGGCGCATGGCGTCGCGGCGGAGCGCCGTCCCGCGGGTCGAGCATGTTCGCGGCGTTGAACAGCAAGGTGAAGGTGTCGGACCTGATCCTCGGCATCGCCGTGGTGTCCGGCAACGATGCCGCCATTGCCATCGCCGAGGGCGTCGCGGGGACCGAAGGCGCGTTCGCGACGCGAATGACGGCGCGGGCCCGGGAACTGGGGCTCAAGAAGTCGGTGTTCGCCAACGCCACCGGCATGGGCGACCCCGACCAGAAGGTGACGGCGCGCGAGCTGGCGATCCTCGCGAACCACATCATCAAGACCTATCCCGAGCTCTACAAGGCGTTCGGTCAGCGCGACTTCACCTGGAACAAGATCCCGCAGAAGAACCGCAACAACCTGCTGACGATGGACATCGGCGCGGACGGGTTGAAGACCGGCAACATCGCTGAATCGGGTTTCGGCGTGGTCGCGTCCGCGGTGCAGAACGGCCAGCGCCTCATCGTGGTCGTCAATGGCATGAAGACGTCCAAGGATCGGGATGACGAGGCCCGCCGCATCCTGGCGTGGGGCTTCCGCTCGTTCGAGACGCGCGAACTCTTTCCGGCCAACGAGGTCATCGGCGAGGCGAGGGTGTTCGGAGGGGATCCGGGCGCGGTGCCGCTCGTCGCCAAGGGGCCCGTGCGGGCGCTCGTCCCGCGGGGCAGCACGGAGCGCATCGTCGCGCGCATCGTCTACCAGGGGCCGTTGCGGCCGCCCGTCGCCGCAGGCCAGGAGGTTGGCCGGTTGCGCGTGCAGCGGGGCGACGTGCAGGTTCTCGACCTGCCGCTGTATGCGCAGACGGACGCCGGCCAGGGTCCGCTGACCCGCCGTGCCTTCGATGCCGCCACGGAGTTCGTGATCACGACCGTTCGCAGCAAGTTCCGCAAGAGCGGTTCATGACGCTGCAGGGCCGCGGGCGCTTCGTGACCCTCGAGGGAGGGGAGGGGGCGGGAAAGTCGACCCAGGTCGCGCGGCTCGTCGATGCGCTGGGCGCCCGTGGTATCCGCGCCATCGCCACGCGCGAGCCCGGCGGCTCGCCGCGGGCCGAGGAGATCCGTTCCGTGATCCTGTCGGGGGCCGCGTCGCGGCTGGGACCGCTGGCGGAAGCGCTGCTGTTCTCGGCGGCGAGGGCCGATCATCTCGCCGCCACGATCCGTCCGGCATTGGCCCGCGGCGACTGGGTGATCTGCGACCGCTTCGCCGACTCCACGCGGGCCTACCAGGGCGCGGCCGGCGGCCTCGATCCGGCCGTCATTTCGGCACTGGAACGGATCGTTGTCGGCGACACGATGCCGGATCTGACGATCATCCTCGACATTCCGGCCGCTGCCGGTCTGCAGAGGGCCGCCCGACGCCGTGGCGCGGGCGAGGAGGTCGACCGGTTCGAAAGCGAAACGATGGCCTTCCACGAGGCGTTGAGACAGGGTTTTCTGGCGATCGCCAGGCGGGCGCCGGATCGTTGCGTCGTGATCGACGCCACGGCCGATCCCGATACGGTGGCGCGCGGCATCTGGGCGGCGCTCGAAGGCCGGCTGCTCGGGCCTGTCGCGCCGAAGGCGTCATGAGCGGGGCACCCGATCATCCCGAGGCGGACCGGTTCCCGGGCCACGCCCATCCGCGCGAAACCGTGGAGCTCTTCGGCCACGAGGGACCGGAAGCGGCATTCCTGGCTGCCTACCGCAGCGGGCGGATGCCCCATGCGTGGATTCTCGGTGGACCGGAGGGCATCGGGAAGGCGACATTTGCCTATCGCGCCGCGCGCTTCGTGCTCGCCCACCCCGATCCTGCCGCGCCGGCCGTCCAGGCGGCGACGTCGCTCGCCGTGCCGGCGGAGCATCCGGTGGCCCGGAAGGTCGCCTCGCAGTCGCATGGCGGGCTGTTCGTGCTGCGGCGCCAGTGGAACGCCGACAAGAAGACGATGCCGACGCAGATCCCGGTCGAACTGGTCCGCAAGGCGCTCGATTTCTTCGGATCGACGGCGGCTGTTCCGGGCTGGCGGGTCTGCATCGTCGACAGTGCCGAAGACCTCAATACGAACGGCGCCAATGCGCTCCTCAAGACCCTCGAGGAGCCGCCGTCCCGTTCGCTGTTCCTCGTGGTGTCCCACTTGCCCGGCCGGATCATGCCGACCATCCGCTCGCGGGCCCGCGCCGTCGCGATGCGTCCGCTTCGGCCGGATCAGGTTGTCGGCGCCGCCCGTGCCGCGGGCAGCACCGTGGATGACGCCATCCTCGGCGAGGCGGCGCAACTCGGCGAAGGCTCCGTGCGGCGGTCCCTTGGCCTGACTGACGAGGACACGCTCGCCGTGGTCCGGCATATCCGCGTCGCTCTCGCGCGCTTGCCGGCGATCGACTGGATCGACGCCCACGCCATCGCCGAGGGTCTTGCCGGACGGGCGAACGATGCCGACTTCGAGGCCGTGGTCGAGACGATGTTCGGCTGGCTGTCGGAGCAGGCGCACCAGGCGGCCGGGGAGGGGGCGGCGCGCCTTGCACCCCTCGCCGAGGTATGGGACAAGGTCGCGCGCGCTCTTCGGGAGGCCAAGGGCTTCAATCTCGACCGGCGGGCGCTCATCCTGTCCCTGTTCACCGACCTCTCCGAGGCCCTGCGCGCATCCCGGGCCGCCTGAGGGTTTCGACCGCGAGAGGCCACGATGGCCGAGACCAAGACCTTCTACATCACGACCGCGATTTCGTATCCGAACGGCGCGCCGCACATCGGCCATGCCTACGAACTCATCGCGACGGATGCCATCGCGCGCTTCAAGCGCCTCGATGGCCACGACGTCTTTTTCCTCACCGGGACCGACGAGCACGGCCAGAAGATGCTGCAGACCGCGGCGAAGGAGGGCATCTCGGCCCGCGCGCTCGCCGATCGCAACGCCGCCGTGTTCAGGGACATGGGCCGCGCGCTGAATGCCTCGAACGACGACTTCATCCGGACCACCGAGGAGCGCCACTACGAGACGTGCCGCGAAATCTGGAAGCGCATGGAGGCCAATGGCGACATCTACCTCGCGTCCTACGCCGGCTGGTACTCGGTGCGTGACGAGGCGTATTTCGCCGAGAACGAGACGCAGGTCGGCGGGGACGGCGTGCGCCGGGGGCCGTCGGGTGCGCCCGTGGAATGGGTGGAGGAGGAAAGCTATTTCTTCCGCCTCAGCGCCTACCAGGACCGGTTGCTCGCGCTCTATGAAAGCCAGCCGGACTTCATCCGGCCCGAGGAACGGCGCAACGAGATCGTCAGCTTCGTCCGCTCCGGGCTGAAGGACCTGTCCGTCAGCCGCACGGCGTTCGACTGGGGCATCCCGGTGCCGGGGAATCCGCGACACGTGATGTATGTCTGGGTCGATGCCCTGACCAACTACGTCACCGCGACCGGCTATCCGGACCAGGCCTCGCCACGGGCGCACTTCTGGCCGGCCGACGTTCACATCATCGGCAAGGACATCGTGCGCTTCCATACGGTGTACTGGCCGGCGTTCCTCCTGTCCGCCGGCTGGCCGCTGCCCAGGGGCGTGTTCGGGCACGGCTTCCTGTTCAACCGCGGCGAGAAGATGTCGAAGTCGGTCGGCAACGTGATCGACCCGTTTTCGCTGGCGAGCCACTACGGGGTCGACCAGTTGCGCTATTTCCTCCTGCGGGAGGTGCCGTTCGGCCAGGACGGCAACTACTCGCACGAGGCCATCGTGGCCCGCATCAACGCGGACCTCGCCAACGATTTGGGCAACCTGGCGCAGCGCTCGCTGTCGATGGTCGCCAAGAACCTGTCCGGCGTCGTGCCCGTGCCCGGCGCCTTCACGCCGGCGGACGAGGCCATCCTCGCGGTCGCCCGGGCGCTGCCGGGTCGCGCCCGCGCGGCGATGGACGACCTCGCCCTGCACACGCTCCTCGCCGACATCTGGAAGGTCGTGGCCGACGCGAACCGCTACTTCGCGTCCGAGCAGCCCTGGGTCGTGCGCAAGACCGACGAGGCCCGTTTCGGTACCGTGCTCTACGTCACGATGGAGGTGCTGCGGATCGTCGGCATCATGACGCAGCCGGTGATGCCGAACGCGGCAGCCTCCCTGCTCGACCTGCTGGCGGTGGGGCAGGGGGATCGAACCTTCGCGGCCGTTGCATCGGACGGCCTCCGTTCCGGCGCGACGCTGCCCGCGCCCTCGCCCATCTTCCCCCGATACGTCGAGGAGGAGACCAGGGGCGCGGCAGACTAAGTCGGCTTTCGACTTCAAGGGATGACTGACGGACTTTCATGATCGTCGACAGCCACTGCCACCTCGACTTTCCCGACTTCGGGCCCGAACGCGACGCGGTCGTCGCGCGTGCACGCGCGGCCGGCGTTGGCACGATGCTCACGATCTGCACGCGGGTGCGCCAGTTTCCCGTGATCCGCGATCTCGCGGACGCCTATCCGGAGGTTCTGTGCACCGTAGGCACCCATCCGCACAACGCCGGGGATGAGCCCGACGTCACGGTCGCCGACCTCGTTGCCCTCGCAAGTCATTCCAAATGCGTCGGAATCGGCGAGGCGGGTCTCGATTATCACTATGATCGGACCCCGCGCGATATCGCGTCGAGGGTCCTGCGGACCCACATCGCCGCCGCGCGTGAGACCGGTCTGCCGCTGGTCATCCACAGCCGCGATTGCGACGACGACATGATCCGCCTTCTGGAGGAGGAACACGCGGCCGGCCCGTTCGGAGCGGTGCTCCATTGCTTCAGTTCAGGGCCGGAACTGGCGCGGGCAGGGGTCAGGCTGGGGTTCTATGTCTCCTTCTCCGGGATCCTGACGTTTCGGAAGTCGGACGATCTGCGGGCCATCGCCGCCGAGGTGCCACTGGACCGGCTTCTCGTGGAGACGGATGCGCCGTACCTGGCGCCGATGCCGTTCAGGGGCAAACGCAATGAACCCGCCTATGTGGTTCATACCGCTGCGGTTCTTGCCGAGGTCAAGGGCCTGGATGCCAGCGCGATGAACCGTGTGACGACGGATAACTTCTTTCGCCTGTTCAGCAAGGCCAGGAAACCTGCGGAGGCCGCTGCTTGAGCCAGTCGGTCACCATTCTCGGCTGTGGATCGTCCGGAGGGGTGCCGCGGGTCGGCAGCGGATGGGGCGCCTGCAATCCCGCGGACCCGCGCAACCGACGCCGACGCTGCTCCATTCTCGTCGAACGGGCCGGTTCGGGCGGTGCAACGACGGTTCTGGTGGATACGACCCCGGATCTGCGCGACCAGTTGCTTGACGCCCAGGTGGGCCATCTCGACGCCGTTCTGTATACCCACGATCACGCCGACCACACGCACGGCATCGACGACCTTCGGCCGTTGGCGATCCATATGCGTCGTGTCATCCCGGTCTATCTGGACGAAGCCACGTCGCACCTGATGCGCGATCGTTTCTCGTACTGCTTCACTTCGCCGCCCGGTAGCGACTATCCGCCGATCGTCCGGGAATACAGAATATCGCTCGGACACGCCGTCACCGTCACCGGAGCCGGCGGAGCCATAGAGGCCTTGCCGATCCGCCTGAACCACGGCAACCGCGATGCGCTTGGCTTCCGCTTCGGTTCGACGGCCTATACGCCGGATGTCAGCGCGATTCCGGACGAGAGCGTGCCGGCCCTCGAAGATCTCGACCTGTGGATCATCGACGCGCTGCGGATCACGCCTCATCCAACGCATTTCTCGCTGTCCGATGCGCTGGGTTGGATCGAGCGTCTGAAGCCGAGGCGCGCCGTCCTGACCAACATGCACACAGACCTTGATTACGAGACGCTGCGGCGCACGCTGCCGCCGCATGTTACTCCGGCCCATGACGGCCTGAAGCTTCCGATCGACATGGAATGAGAACCAGACTGCGTGCGCTCGTTGCGCCGCTTCGCCACTCTTTCCCAACACCTAGATAAGTTCCATAATATACCTTATGCGAATCATGGACTTCTGGAGCGGGGCCGTGAGGCCCCGGATCCGGTTCAGATGTCCGGTTTGGCTGGTGGTGGCGCGAAGACCTCGACAGCCGACGGCTTCACGACGAAACGCGCTGGCGTGAAGGTCACGAGTTCGCCGTCGGTGTTGATGGGCCGCGGCTTGCGCGTCCGGATCTCGAACTCCGTGCAGCGCTCGGTCCTCACCTCCTGCCATGCCCCATGCTGGCCGGTGCGGAACGAGCGCAGCATCAGTGCCAGTTTCCAGACATTGGCGACTTCCAGGCTGTAGAGATCGAGATGCTCGTCGTCGATGGCGGCAGACTGCTCGACGACGTTTCCCCCGCCATAGTGCCGCCCGTTGCCGACAGCGATCTGCAATGTGCGGACACGGGCCTCACCGGTCTTGCTGACGATAGTGGCGCTGAAGGGCCTTGCGTTCGCCAGCACCTTGAGCGCTGCCACCGCATAGCCCAGCCTGCCCCAGCGACGCTTTGTTTCCCGGCTCAGTCCTCGTGCGAGGTCCGCACTCAGGCCTATGCTCGCGACGTTGAAGAACGGATGTCCGTTCACCTCGCCGACGTCGATACGTCGCCGGTGACCGGCGGTGATCACGTCGGCAGCTGCGTTCAGGTCGGGCGGGATCGCCAAGGTGCGTGCGAGGTCGTTCGCGGTGCCCATCGGCAGGATGCCCATCGGCAGGCCAGTTTCCATGACACCGCGCGCGGCGGCATTGATCGTGCCGTCCCCGCCGCACACGATAATGAGGTCCATGCCTTCGCGACGGCGGGCGATGTCCGCCGAGATCTCTGCGGTCGAGGAGAACAGTTCCGGAACAAGGTCGAGGCCACCGGCCTCGAGCCGGGCCGCGACGGGATCGAGCGGGGTCCCGCCCTGGCGGGCGTTCGGGTTGATGAGCATCAGCGCGCGCTGCCGCTTGCGCTGCCCAGTCTGAACGGCTTCGTGGTGAACGGCCTGCGATGTCATGGGCTGGAGGTGGAGTCGCAGAACGGCCGATTCAAGGCCACGTGGCTTCACGTTCCGGTTGAAGCCCGCGTTCAGTCAGTGTGAAGCTTGAGGCGCAAGGGCTTGGCAGCGCTCGATGAACTTGTCGTAGAGCGTGCGGAACCATGGATCCGCCGTATCACGGCAACGAACGGCAAGGGCGTAGGCTTCGTTCGGGCGCCCTGCCCTCAAGGCGGCCATCATCGCCTCGTGCCCGGCGAGCAGCGCCGTGAACGATGGCGACTGCGCGACGTCCTTGTCGCCATACAAAGCGAAGAGCTTCACGGGCCGTGCCTTGCCCTTCAGCAGCACCTCGTCGACCTCCAGCATCGCGAATCCAGGTGCGGCCTCCGCGGTGTCCTGGGAGACGAGAATGTCCGTTCCGAAGCTCTTGGAGGCGGACTCGATTCTCGCGGAAATGTTCACGGCGTCGCCGACAGCGGAATAATTGAACCGCCGGAGTGACCCCATGTTCCCGACGCAAGCCTCCCCGGTGTTCAGGCCGATGCCGATCTTGACGACGAGATCCTCCCTGCCCCGCGAGCGGAAGCCGAAAGCGTCGGCGGCGTTCATGGTCGAGAGAATGGTGCGCATGGCGAGTGCCGCATTGCACGCCTTCGCGGCATGGTCCGAAACGTCGAGTGGAGCGTTCCAGAAAGCCATGATGCTGTCGCCGATGTATTTGTCGATCGTGCCTCCTTCGGACTGGATCGCGTCGGACAGCGGCGACAGCAGCGTGTTGAGAAACTGCACGAGTTCCGTCGCCGAAATCGCCTCGGAAATCGGCGTGAAGTCGCGCACGTCCATGAACATGATCGTGAGCGGCCTGAGTTCACCGCCCAGCACCATGCGATCCGGCGCTTTCTCCAGTTCCGAGAGGAGCTGGGGCGCGAGATATTGACCAAAGGCCTTTCGCACGAAGCGACGCTCCCGGTCTGTCGAGATGAACAGCATCCCGGTGACCGACAGATGCACCGCGAGTGCGCCGATCGAGGGATAGACCGGATCGAAGAGCAGGCTCGCGTGGGAGAAGGCGGACCATGATGCCGCGACGGCGGCACCAACCATGACAGTGCCGACGGCCAGGGACAGCCGGGGCCCGACCAGGAGAGCGAGTCCGAGCACGATCAGGCCGGCGATGATGATTGCGATTGTCTCGACCCCGTCGGCCCAGTCGGGGCGCGACAGGAATGAACCGGCGATGATCTGCTCGATCACCTGGGCGTGCAGGACAACGCCTGGAATGCTGTCGCCCAGCGTCGTGCCCCAGCTGTCTGCAAGGCCAGTCGCCGTCACACCGACGAGCACGATGTGTCCTTCGATTCGGGCGCGGATGTCGCCGTGCCGGGACGGGTCGAGAATATCACGGGCTGACACCTGCCGCTCCGGGCGAGGTTCATCGTAGTAGACCCAGAATTCGCCATTGCCGGTCATGGGCGCCACGAGGTCGCCGACGCGGGTGTCGATCAGGCTGTCGCGCCCTCCCCCGAATTCGCCGCTGGCTCCGGTGCCGCGCAGCGTCACCGTCTTCGCTCCCTGCACCACCCTCAGTGCCTCTACGGCAAGGCTGGGATAGAGCTTCACGCCGTCCGAGAAGTACAACGGGACCCGGCGCACGACGCCCCCTGCCAGGCCCGATGACAGGCTGATCCCTCCGATTCCACGCGCGGCCTGCTCGAGTATGGGCAGAGGTGGCGTCGTGCCGAGGAAGGGTGGAATGAGCCGGGTCGGCTCGGCGCTCGCATAGGCAAAGCTGGTCTTGACCAGCGGTCGTCGGTCGTTGCGCTCGAGCGTGCTGGCGAAGCTGAGGATCGCCGGCAAGGGCCTGATTGTGTTCGCGAAGAGCTCGTCGTTGTCGGGCAAGCCGGACAATACCGCCCGGACCCGGTCGTCGACGGCGGTATCGGGCAGCTGGCGGGCGACCTGGGCGGGCGAGAGCCTGTCCGGCTCGGCAAAGATCACGGCGAAAGCCACACCGGCTGCGCCGAGTTCGACGAGCCGTTGCGCGATATCGGCCATGCGCGAGCGGGGCCATGGCCACTGCCCGACGGCTGCAAGCGCGTCGTCATCGATCGCGACGACGCGGACGGGCGGATCGCCATAGGGCCTGGGCTGGAGGCGCTGGTACGTATCGAACGTGAGATTGCGCAGGCCCGTCACGAAACCGGGATCGAGGGCGCGCAGCAGGACGACGACGGCCAGCGTAGCCAAGGCCACGAGCACGGGTCCGCGCCGTTTCCCGGCAGCGCCTTCTACCCGCGCCATGGCGTGCGCCCCCTCATTCTTCCGCTTCGCCCTGTTGTGGTCGCGCATCGCGGCGGCGATGGACGAAGGGCCGGACCTTAAGCCGGGTGCGATGGTCGTCCGGTGCTATGGTCCGCCCGTCGGGACCCACACCCCGGTGGTAGTCCTTCTGCCAGAGTGGCGCATCCGGCGGTCGGTCCGGGCGGGCGAGGTCTTCGTTGAAGGCCTTGCGGGCCGAGGCCCAGGCGCCGTAGGCGGCGTTGAGCGCAGGGTCTTCCGACATCAGGGCCCATTCGGGCTCGACCTGCTCCACAAGGCCCCTGACGATCGGCATGAGGTGCGCGAAGGGCTCGCCCGCTTCGAACCGGATCGTCACGCCCGGCCGCGTGAAGCGCCAGTTCATGGTGAAGGTCGCGATGCTCCAATCCGTCTCGACGATCCCGGTGAGCGGGGCGATGCCGTCCTTCTGAACATTGAGGGGGCCGGTGACGAAGAGGTCGATCCCGGGCGGCGTACGGAACAGGCACGGGATGTGGAACGTCAGAACCCCTGCCCCGAAATGATCGCTGGCGGGAGCTTGCGTTCCCGGATCAGGCTCGACGTGAATTGAGCCTATGGTCGGATCACCGTTCCACAAGGCCGTGAATCCGGCCGAGGTGAGCAGCTCCCATCCGGACGCGTTCGCGATGGCGACCGGAAGGCAGCGGTAGGCATGCCGCGCCGATGGATCATCCATCCAGTCACGCTCGAGAGGCGCCGGGCGCACGTCGATCCGGTGTCCGTCGACGACATGGGCAATTAGCTTCATGGCTGGCCTGTATCGTCCAGCTGTGTCAGCGGCCACGGCCGTCCAGCGAAGTCCGCGCCCCCTCCAGATCCCGCTGCGAGGAAAAAGGACACGCTTAGCTGCCTCCTCCCCCTCCCGGTGGTGGCGGGGGCGGTGGT
>CAZJCW010000112.1:0-13031 GCA_964544365.1 uncultured Alsobacter sp. | reverse complement strand
CCAAGCTGTACATGCAGCAGAAGGGCGACACCGTCGCCGGCAAGAAGATCCAGCTGATCGTCAAGGACGACACGGGCACCGCCGACGTGACGCGCCGCATCGCGCAGGAACTGATCGTCAACGACAAGGTGACCGTGCTGGCCGGCTTCGGCCTGACGCCTCTGGCGCTGGCCACGGCGCCGCTGGCGACCCAGGCGAAGACCCCGCAGGTCGTGATGGCGGCGGCCACGTCGATCATCACCGAGCAGTCGCCGTTCATCGTCCGCACGAGCATGACCTCGGCGCAGACGACCATGCCGCTCGCCGAGTGGGCCGCCAAGAACGGGATCAAGAAGGTCACGACGATCGTGTCCGACTACGGCCCGGGAATCGACGTGGAGAAGGCCTTCACGGAGACCTTCACGAAGGCCGGCGGCACGGTGGAGAACCTGCGGGTGCCCCTGGCCAACCCGGACTTCGCACCCTTCCTTCAGAAGGCGGCGGACGCAAAGCCCGATGCGCTTCTCGTCTTCGTGCCGTCGGGCGTCGGATCGCAGTTCATGAAGCAGTATGTCGAGCGTGGACTCGACAAGAGCGGCATCCGCTTCCTCGGCGAGGGCAGCGTGACCGACGACGACATCCTGAACGCGATCGGCGATGTCGCCATCGGCGCCATCACCTCGCACCACTACTCGGCCGCCCACGACAGCCCGGAGAACAAGGCGTTCGTCGAGGCCTTCAAGAAGGCGAACAACGGCATGCGCCCCAACTTCATGGCCATGGGCGGCTATGACGGGATGCACGCCATCTACGAAGGCCTGAAGAAGACGAACGGCCAGGGCGGCGAAGCCCTCGTCAACGCGATGAAGGGCCTGAGCTGGACGAGCCCGCGCGGGCCCGTGTCGATCGACCCGGAGACGCGTGATATCGTGCAGAACATCTACATCCGGAAGGTCGAGAAGGTGAACGGCGAGCTCTGGAACGTCGAGATCGCCACATCGCCCGCCGTCAAGGATCCGGTGAAGGCCGCCAAGGCGAAGTAAGTCGTCGCCCGTCAGGGCCTTGCCGGGGCGCCGCCATGCGCGGCGCCCCGGTCGCGAAACGGGCGGGAGGGCGCCGGTGCTGACCATTCTCTTCGACGGCATCGCCTACGGCATGCTGTTGTTCGTGCTGGCCTGCGGCCTGTCGGTCACGCTCGGGCTGATGAACTTCGTCAACCTGGCGCACGGCGCCTTCGCCATGGCCGGTGGCTACGTCACGGCCGTGCTGATGAACCGCTTCGGCGTGCCGTTCCTGGCCACTCTGCCCCTCGCCTTCCTGATTCCCGCTTTGATCGGCGTGGCGCTGGAGCGCACGCTCTACGTGCGACTGTACAACCGCGACCATCTCGACCAGGTGCTCTTCACCATCGGCCTCGTCTTCATGGCGGTCGCGGCGGTGGACTACACGATGGGTTCGCAGCAGCAGCTCATCTCCCTGCCGGGATGGCTGCGCGGGCGGGTCGAGATCCTCGGGATCCAGATCGGCATCTACCGCAGCTTCATCATCGCCGTCTGCGGGGTCCTCGTCGTCGTCCTGCAGCTCATCCTGAGCCGGACGCGCTTCGGCAGCCGGCTGCGCGCCGCCGTCGACGACCCGCGCGTGGCGGGCGGGCTCGGCATCAACGTGAACATGATCTTCGGCATCACCTTCGCCGCCGGCTCCGGACTCGCCGGACTCGGCGGCGCGCTGGGCGCGGAGATCCTGGGAATGGACCCGACCTTCCCCCTGAAGTTCATGATCTACTTCCTGATCGTCGTGACCGTCGGCGGGACGACGAGCATCACCGGCCCCTTCCTCGCCTCGCTGCTGCTCGGCATCGCCGACGTGGCGGGCAAGTACTACGTGCCGAGCCTCGGCTCATTCGTCATCTACACGCTGATGATCGTCGTCCTGGTGGTGCGTCCCCAGGGCCTGTTCGTCCGCGGGCGCTGATCCGGAGACCGCCATGACGCCATCCGGACCCATCGCAACCGCCGCCGCCCGGGCGCTGACCGGCACCGGCCGGTGGAGCATCGGCGAGATCGTGTTCTGGCTCGCCGCCGCGGCGACGTTGTTCTTCCTGCCCGAGCGCCACCTGATCCTCAACGAGATCGTCATCATCGGGCTGTTCGCCGTCTCGCTCGACCTGATCCTCGGCTATGCGGGGATCGTTTCGCTGGGCCATGCCGCCTTCTTCGGGCTGGGAGCCTACGTGGCTGGCATTCTCGGCAAGCATGGCTTTGGCGATCCGCTGTTCGGGCTCGCCTGCGCCGCATTCGCCGCCGCCGCGCTGGGGCTGGCCACGAGCTTCCTCGTGATGCGCGGCACGGACCTGACCAAGCTCATGGTGACGCTGGGCGTCGCCCTGGTGCTGGGCGAGATCGCCAACCAGGCCTCCTGGCTGACGGGCGGGGCGGACGGGCTGCAGGGCGTGACGATCCTGCCGATCTTCGGGTCCTTCGAGTTCGATATCTTCGGCTCCACCGCCTACGCCTACAGCCTCACCGTCACGTTCGTGCTGTTCGTGATCGCGCGGCGCATCGTCTCCTCGCCGTTCGGCCTGTCGCTGCGGGCGATCAAGGCGAACCCGCTGCGGGCCCGGGCCATCGGCATTCCGGTCGGGCGGCGACTGGTGGCGGTCTACACGCTGTCGGCAGCCTATGCCGGGATCGCCGGGGCGCTGCTCGCGCAGACGACCCAGTTCGTCTCGCTCGACGTGCTGGCCTTCCACCGCTCGGCGGACGTGCTGCTGGTGCTGGTGATCGGCGGCGTTGGGTATCTCTACGGCGGGCTCATCGGCGCGGTCGTGTTCAAGGTGCTGCAGGACGTGCTGTCCAACATCACGCCGCAATACTGGCAGTTCTGGATCGGGTTGATCCTCGTGATCCTCGTGCTCGCCGGTCGCGACCGGGTCATGGCCCGGATCGCGTCGCTCTGGCGGCGCGTCTTCAGGAGCGACCGGGGTGCAGCGGCCCAGCCCAAGCCCGTCGAGGGAGCCTGACATGCAGCCCGCCCTCGAGACGCGTGGACTTTGCAAGCGCTTCGGCGGCCTCACGGCCACCGACGACGTGACCTTCCGCCTGGAGAAGGGCGCGCGACATGCGCTCATCGGACCGAACGGAGCCGGCAAGACGACCTTCATCAACCTGCTGACCGGCGTTCTGGCGCCGTCGGCCGGATCGATCCTGCTGGAGGGCGAGGACATCACGCAGCTGCGCTCCGACCTGCGGGTCCGGCGCGGCCTGTCGCGCACGTTCCAGATCAACCAGCTCTTCCCGGCGCTGACGCCGCTGGAGACGCTCGGTCTCGCGGTCTCCGAGCGGCTGGGCGGGGGTGGCGACTGGTGGCGCGTGATCGGCAGCCGGGGAGCCATCGTGGACGACATCGTCGAGATCGCCGAGCGGTTCCGGCTGGCGGACGTGCTGCAGGAGCGGACGTCGAGCCTGCCCTACGGCAAGCAGCGCCTGCTGGAAATCGCCGTCGCCTTCGCGTGCAAGCCGCGCGTCCTGCTGCTGGACGAGCCGGCGGCCGGTGTACCGGAGGCGGAGCGGCGCGAGCTGCTCGACACGGTCGCCGCGCTGCCGCGCGATGTGTCGGTCCTGCTGATCGAGCACGACATGGACCTCGTGTTCAGCTTCGCCGACCGGATCTCGGTGCTGGTCAACGGCGCGCTCATGGCCGAGGGCAGCGTCGAGGACATCGCGGCCGATCCGCAGGTGAAGGCGGTCTACCTGGGAACGGGCGTCCATGGCTGAGCTTCTGTCGCTTCGAAACCTCTCGGCCGGCTACGGGCCCGCGGTCGTCGTCAACGGCGTCAGCCTCGATCTCGGCGAGGGCCAGTCCATGGCGGTGCTGGGCCGCAACGGGACCGGCAAGACGACGCTGCTCAACACGATCGTCGGCGTGACGCAGCAGCACGGCGGCGCCATCATGCTGAAGGGACGCGACCTCACCAGCCTGCGTCCCGACCTGCGCGCCGCGGCGGGCATCGGCTGGGTGCCGCAGGAACGCAACATCTTCAAGTCGCTGACGGTCGAGGAGAACCTGACCGCGGTGGCCCGGCCCGGCCCGTGGAGCGTCGCGCGGATCTTCGAGATGTTCCCGCGTCTGAAGGAGCGGCGGACCAACCTGGGCAACCAGCTTTCCGGCGGCGAGCAGCAGATGCTCGCCATCGGCCGCGCGCTGGTGCTGAACCCGAGCCTGATGCTGCTCGACGAGCCGACCGAAGGCCTTGCCCCGATCATCGTCGAAGAACTGCTCGCAGCGCTCACGCGCATCACGCGGGTGGACGGTGTCTCTGCCTTGATCGTCGAGCAGCACGCCCAGAAGATCCTGGGCGTCACGGACACGGCGATCATCCTGGACCGGGGATCGATCGTCCATGCGGGTACGAGCAAGTCCCTGATCGAGAACCCTGCTCCGCTGGAGCAGCATCTGGGCGTCGCCGGGAAAACGAGCCCGGGCGCCGTCGCGCATCACGCATAAGGAACCAACGCCATGAAACGCCTCACGCCTCCGTTCCGCGCCGACATGGTCGGCAGCCTTCTGCGCACGCAAGCGCTGAAGGAGGCGCGCCAGAAGCACCAGGCGGGCACGCTCTCCGCCGAGGGCCTGAAGGCCGTGGAGGACGACGAGATCCGTGCCCTCATCCGCAAGCAGGAGGCGATCGGCCTCCAGGGGATCACGGACGGCGAGTTCCGCCGCGCCTTCTGGCATTTCGACTTCCTGGAGCAGCTGGACGGCGTGACGTCGGTGACGGCGGACAGCGGCATGAACTTCAAGGGCGGCGTCGGCATCGCCAAGGCGCTGCGCATCACCGGCAAGGTCGGCTTCTCCGGCCACCCGATGGTCGACCACTTCCGCTTCGTGAAAGACAACACGACCCGGACGGCGAAGATGACGATCCCCGGCCCGAGCATGCTGCACTACCGGGGCGGCCGGAAAATGATGAACCCCGGCATCTACGCGGACATGGACGCGTTCTACGCGGATGTCGGCGCGGCCTACGGCAAGGCCGTCCATGCCTTCTACGATGCGGGCTGCCGCTACCTGCAACTCGACGACATCTCCTTCGCCTACCTCTGCGACCCGGAGCAGCGGGCGATGCTGAAGGATCGCGGCGACGATCCCGAGAAGCAGCCGCAGATCTATGCCGGCATGGTGAGCGAGGCGCTCAAGGCCAAGCCCGCCGACCTCGCCATCACCATGCACCTGTGCCGGGGCAATTTCCGGTCGACCTTCATCGCTTCGGGCGGCTACGAGCCCGTGGCGGACGTGCTGTTCAACACGATGCCCGTCGACGGCTACTTCATGGAATGGGACAGCGATCGCGCCGGCGGGTTCGAGCCGCTGCGCTTCCTGCCCAAGGGAAAGACCGTGGTGCTCGGGCTCGTCACGTCGAAGACGGGAACGCTGGAAAGCAAGGATGCGATCAAGCGGCGCATCGACGAGGCCTCGAAGTTCGTCGACCTCGACCAGCTGTGCCTTTCCCCCCAGTGCGGCTTCGCTTCAACCGAGGAAGGCAACGTGCTGGCCGAGGAGGAGCAGTGGGCAAAGCTGCGCATGATCGTCGAGGTCGCCGCCGAGGTCTGGGGCTGACCCCGGCGAGACGATGCAAAACGCCGCCCGGTCTCCCGGGCGGCGGAGTGTCGTGCATGACGGGCGCCCCTGCAGGGGTCAGTCGAACAGGGCCGACGTCACGTCATTCTTGCGGTTGTACTTGATGGTGATCTTCGACACGGAGCAGAGATCGATGTTGCTCCATACTGCCGTCGAGTCGTCCACGGAGTAGACGACCTTCAGATCCCACTTGCAGGTGTTGCCGGCCCGCCTGAAGCGGATGTTGGTCTGCACCCCATCCTCCAGTTCATCGTCGCCGAGCACGTCCTCTTCCCAGCTGTTCGCCTTGCTGGGCGACACATAGACATGGGAGATGTCGTAACCGGTCCGGTTGACGAGAGTGAAGTCCTGCTTTGACTGGGCTGCGGCCGACGACACGACCGCGAGGGACAGCAAAGCGGAAGCAAGCATCAGGCGCATGATCCACAACTCCATGGAGGACGACTTCCCAAAGTCGTCGAGATCTCGTGTAAACCATGGATCGCGCGCGCAATCAAAAGCCGCCTATGCCTAACAATTCATAACCCTAACGATGTATAGATGATGGCAACATTGCGGCGATGCCATCTTCATGCCGTTGCGGCGACCTCCCCTCACAGTCCCAGGTAGGGCGTCTGGAGGGCCAGGGCGATCTTCTTGAAGGCGGCTTCCAGCGCCGCGGCATCGGCGGCGTTGAAGTAGTTCTCGCCGCTCGAGGCGCAGGACTTGAGCATCGTCTGGACACCGGCATCGGTGACCATGAAGGCGACGGTGAACACCTCGATGCCGCGGCCCTTCACCGTGGCGCAGAGTTGGGACGTGGCCGTGTCGGCATTCGCGCGGTTCGACCCGGTGTGAAGGGTTCCGTTGAGCGACTTGGTGTTGACGCCATCGGTCATCAGGACCAGCGCCTTGCGCGGCTTGCGGTTCTGCCCGTCATAGACGCCGCCTTCCGAGAAGGGCGCCAGAGGCGACAGCACGTTCAGGCCCCACAGCAGCCCGGCGGGAATGTAGGTTTCACCGGTGGCTGACAGGGCGTTGATGGCCGCCTTGACGACGGTCTTGTTGTCGGTGAGCGGCACGATCGGACTCGCGCAGGTCTGGTTCATCAGCGCCGCGTATGGAAGGGCCGGGTTGTCATCGGTGACGTGGTTCGGACTGGGGCGCGACTGCACGCAGCCGGACCACTTGTAGGTCGTGGTGGTGGTCTTGGTGGAACACTGCTGGGGACCGTAGTTCCACACCGAGCAGACCTGCTGCGTCCCGCTGGTCGTGCACTGTTGCTGGCAGGACTGGGTGGTCTTGCACGTCTGCACGCCGTCATTGGTGGTGCAGGTCTGCTTGGGCACGCAATTGACGCTGACGCAGGTCTGCTTGGGCTGGGTCACCCAGGTCTGGCACGTCGTCTTCGGGGTCGTGCAGGTCTGGCTTGTCGACGTCGTCGTGTAGTCGTTGGCGTTCGAGAGCCATGGCTGGTTGCGGTTCGCCAGGCCGACATTCACGTAGTTGGCGAAGGGAACGATGGAAAACTTGACCTTCGCCGCGGGGTCGGACGTCAGCGTATCGACGAGCAGGTTGGCCGACGTCTTCAGCGTCTGCAGCTTGTTGCTGGCCAGCATCGAGCCGGTGGTGTCGAGCACGAGCGCCAACTCGACATTGTTGTCGAGACCGCGAATGCCCTTCGCCTCCGCGGCGATCCCCACCTCGGACAGCCCCAGGACCGCGAGCAACGTCGTGGACACGCTCGTCTGCGCCTTCACATACACGGACTTGCCGTCCTCCTCGACGCTGACCTCCAGCTTCGGCACCTGGGCGAGGTTCAGCTTCTCCCGAAGCTGCGCCTCGAAGATGCTGACCGCCGCCGCCCGGATCTGGTCGGTGTCGCCGTATCGCGGATTGGCGATCGACAGCGCGGTGCTGTCGACGACGGCCTGCAGACTGGTTCGCGCATAGGCGACGCGGCTGTAGTCGACCGCCATGCCGGCGGCCATCACCATCGGGACGCTGAGGAACCCGAAGCTGACCGCCAGGGATCCCCTTCTATCGGCGATGAAACCCGTGAAAAGGCCGGCAAAGGCGCGCGCAAGGGCCGGCGCAGAATACGCGATGGTCATGATCGTGCCTCTCGTCGTCGACACCAACGCGCACGACCTCGCGCCTCCGTCGGAAGCGGTGGATCAGGCTTGGCGCCGAACGGCTCCCCGTTCAGTCATGGTCCTGGCTGGAGGATCGACGGACATCCTCTCCTGGGATGGCCGGTTCGCGTCACGCCGCTCGTTCGAGCCCGCGCCGTCGCCCTCGGAAGTCCGGCCGGCTCGCCATCAGGCCCCCCCGGGGGCCACGCGGCTACAAACTCCGCGTTGATGAGCTTAACCTTTGGCGTCGGTCTTCTTGACGGTGATGTTGCCGTGTAACGCGCCGCCTAACAATATGCCGGCGCGGTTCACACGCGCCGAAAGCGCTTCCCGATTTATTGAAACCTATTGTTTACTAATCCAACCCGGGCAGGGATTTAACCTGCCTTTAACAACGCATTGCGTGCCCGGCGAATGGCACCTGACCCCGGCGGGCCGCCCCTTGGCCGGCTTCCGCCGGTGGGCGCATGGCGTGATTCAGTGAAGCTTGAGCCGGGGGCGAATAACCTGGTTGACGTGCCCGACGAGGATCATCGCAACGCCCTTGATCCAGCCATGGATGCCGATGAGGTGCATCCGGTAGAGCGAGATGTAGACCATCCGCGCCAGCCGCCCCTCGATCGCCATTCGGCCACCGACGAGATTGCCCATGAGGCTGCCGACGGTCGAGAACCGGCTCAGCGACACCAGAGAGCCGCGATCCTTGTAGACGAAGGCGTCGAGTGGCTTGTCCTGGATGAGCGCAAGGATGTTGCGGTACGCGGTCCGGGCCATCTGATGCGCCGCCTGGGCCCGCGGCGGGATCGGCCGCTCGGCGCCGTCGGGCTTGAAGAAGCAGCAGTCACCGATGGCGAAGATGCGGTCGTCCTGCGTTGTCTGCAGGGTCGGGCGCACGACGAGCTGGTTGCTGCGCGTCACCTCGAGCCCTTCCAGCCCGCGCAGGAGATCAGGCCCGCGAACGCCGGCCGCCCAGACCTTGAGGTCGGCCTCGATCGTCTCGCCCTTCCCGGTGATCATGGCCTCGGGCGTGACCTGCTTCACCGCCGTGTCGACCATCACGCGAACGCCGAGCGCCTCGAGTTCCGCGTGGGCTGCCTCGGCGAGCTTCTCCGGCAGCGCCGGCAGGATGCGGGGCCCTGCCTCGACGAGTGTCACCTGAAGGCGGCTTTCGTCGAACACCTCGAGACCGTAGTGCCGCAGGCCGGCAGCCGCATTGTAGAGTTCGGCCGCGAGTTCGACCCCGGTCGCGCCACCGCCGACGATGGAAATGCGCACCGCCGCGTCGGCGCCCGGATCCTCACTGAGCGTCCTCGACACCCGCAGGCAATGGTTGAGCAGCTTCTGGCGGAAGCGGTCGGCCTGGCCGCGATCCTCCAGGAACAGGCAGTTCTCGCGCACGCCGGGCGTGCCGAAATCGTTCGAGACCGCGCCGACCGCCATCACGAGGTAATCGTAGCGGATGCGATGCCTGGCAATGATCTCGGTGCCATCCTCGTCATGGACCGGAGCGATGACGACCTGCCGCGCTGCACGGTCGACCGTTTCGAGAGTGCCGAGAAAGAAGCGGTAGCGCCACCGGAAGCCATGGCTGCGATAGCCGACCTCGTCCATGTTGGCGTCGAGCGAGCCCGCCGCCACCTCGTGGAGGAGCGGCTTCCAGATGTGCGTCGCATTGCGCTCGACAAGAATCACGTCGAAGTCGTCGCGCCCCAGCTTGGCGCCGAGGCGGCGCACGAGTTCGAGCCCGCCGGCTCCGCCGCCTACCACCACGATCTGGGTTTTCATCACGTCGCCTGCGCTGTTGCGTCGCATAATCTACGGGCCGCGGACGGGTTTGGTTCAATCTCCCGACGGGAAAACGGTGTTGGACCGAGCTTTTCACCGCTGTCGCGCTCGACTGGCTCGAGGAGGGAGCGTCAACCGGGGCGCGTGATCACATCCGCCGCATCAATCTCCCGGCTGCTCGCGATCGCCTTGCCGTCCAATCGCCGAGCCCCGATCCCCTTCGTCGCGCTGCCTGCCGCTTGCATGGCCGTGCCGTCCGAGGCATGGCCAGCATTCACGGCGCATCGTGCGCGCGTCCCAGCCCGGAGAGGCTCTTGACCGGCAACACCCCCTCCCCGCCCCCCCATCGCCCGCACGAGGACATCGCGGCGGTGCTCACGGGAACGCTGGTCGTCGCCGTCGGGATCACCCTGCTGGCGAAGGGCGGCCTGATCACCGGAGGGACGGCCGGGCTGGCCTTGCTGGCGGGTTACGCCACGGGCGCACCGTTCTCCGCGGTGTTCTTCCTGCTCAACCTGCCCTTCTACGTCCTGTCCGTGGCGCGCATGGGGTGGATGCTGACGCTGCGAACGATGATCGCGGTCGCGCTGGTCTCGGGCTTTGCCCGACTGGTCCCGGAGTGGATGACGGTATCGTCCATACACCCCGTTTTTGCCGCCGTCGCGGGTGGGACGCTGGCCGGGCTCGGGCTCCTCATCCTGTTCCGTCACCGCACCAGCCTCGGGGGGGTCAACATTCTCGCCCTCTACGCGCAGGAGCGTCACGGCATGCGGGCAGGAAACGTGCAACTCGGGATCGACGTGGCGATCCTCGCCGCCGCCGTCTGGATCGTCGGGCCGGAACGCGGCGCGCTGTCGGTGCTGGCGGCACTGATGCTGAACCTCGTCATCACGCTGAATCATCGCCCCGGCCGCTACAGCGGGGTGAGCTGAGCCCCGTCAGGGGCGCGCGGTGATGGTCCGGCCGTCGGCCGCGAACAGGCGCAGTGTCCCGCCGTGCTCGATCTGGTAGCGCACGACGGCACCGAGCAGGTCGAGAAATGCCCTCTCCTGCCGCATCAGCGCCTCGGCACAAGCCATCCGCGTCGATGCGAGCGGCGTAAAGGCGAGATCCGCGTCATGCAGCGCGTAGCCGCCCATGAAGCGGTTGCACGACCCGTTGCCGGAGACCGCGCCCTCCGGCGAGAAGGCGATCGTGGGCCGCGAGCGTTCGACGACACCCATCCCGCCGATGTCCTCGACCACCCATTCCGAGCGGGTCAGCGCCTCCGGCGGCGCGGTATGGGCCCGCGACGGCGGGCCGACGAGCAGGACGGCGATCGCGGCAAGTCCTAAGGAAAGGCTTCGCATCCCGATGCTCCGGCGGTCGCTCGCTCCGCGTCGGCCCCACGGCAACCCTTGCGGCGCGGGGCTCGCCTCGGTCATCATGGAGCATCGAGTTCGGGAGGAAATGCAATGGGTACGACGCGCCGCGACGTGTTGGCGGGCCTTGGCGTGACATGGGGAGCGCTCGCGCTGCCTGGAAAGGTCGGCGCGCAGACGCCGTGGGCGCCGACCAAGCCCATCAAGCTGGTGGTCGCCTATCCGGCCGGAGGACCCACCGACGTCATCGCCCGCGTGGTGGCACAGGAAATCGGCACCGCGCTCGGACAAACCGTTGTGGTCGAGAACGTCGCTGGCGCGGCGGGCGCGCTCGGAACCCGCCAGGTGGCCAAGGCAGACCCGGACGGGCACACCATCACGTTCGGCAACAACCAGACGCATGGCAACAACATGTTCATGCTGAAGGAGCCGGGCTACGACGCCGTGAAGGACTTCACGCCGCTGGCCGGCGTCGGCGCATTCGAGCATGTCTTCGTCACCCGCAAGGACCTGCCCGTGAAGGGCATCCAGGACGTGATCAAGCTCGCCAAGGACAAGCCCGGCGAACTCAACTACGGATCGACGGGTCTCGGGTCGGGATCACACCTGTCGACCGAGCTGTTCATGGCCCGCACCGGCACGAAGATGACGCACGTGCCCTACCGCGGTGCGGCGCCGCTCGTGCAGGACATGCTCGGCGGACGCATCGACATCGCCAACTCCACGCTGTCGAGCGTGATCGGTCAGATCCAGTCGGGGGATCTCCGGGGGGTGGCGATTGGCAGCGCAAAGCGGAATCCCAGGCTCCCGGACGTCCCGACCCTGCAGGAACAAGGCGTCATGGGCGCCGATGCGTCGTCGTGGACGGCTTTCTTCGGCCCGGCCAACCTTCCCGCTCCGGTGCGCGACCGCCTGTCACGCGAGATCATGGCAGCCCTGAAGAAGCCGGAAGTCCTCGCCGCGCTGGACAAGATCGGATTCACGGTCAGCCTGATCGAACCCGATGCGTTCCGGGCCTATCAGGTCAAGGAAATCGAGGTCTGGACGGAGATCGCGAAGGCGGCCGGGATCAAGCCCGGCGAGTAGCAGGGGTCGCGCGACCTCTCCCGCCGGCCTGAACGCAAGAAGAGGGCCCGCCACTCCGGCGAGCCCTCTTGTTTTTTCACGCGACGCTTCGGCGCTCAGGCGCCGGGCCGGACCTCAGGCGCCGTCGGGGCGCGGGCGGCGATGGCCGCCATCTCCTCGTCGGTCATCTGCTGCGTGCCACCGCCGCAGGCCATCACCTTGGCCGGCGCGCGTGGCGCCGCCTCGTCGTCCATCTGCTCCTTGCCCCCGCCACAGGCCATGGCCTCCGCGGCCGCCTGGCCCTTCTTCTTGCGGTTGTGCGAGGTCTGCCACTCGACCTGGTCGACGGGAGCGCGCTGGCGTGTGCGGTCGAAGTGGAAATCGACCTTCTTCTTGGACTGGGGACCCCAGTAGTCGACCTTTCCGAGGTCGTAGAACTTGCGCTCGAAGCCGGCCTTGAGGAACGCCTTGAGACAGCCCAGCAGGTAGCGCCGCCGGTCGCCACTGCCGCTCCACGGGTAGGAGAAGAGCGCCTTCTTCATGTAGAAGCGGCGATAGTTGTTCATCACCCGGTCGAGCAACTCGCCTCGGTCCATCGCCTCCGGCTTGATGATCGGCGTGACGAAGTTGTACTTCTCGTAGTCGAAGATCTCGACCTTGTCGCCGAGCTCCTTGAAGAGATCGGAGAATGGCCACGGCGTGTACATGGCCCAGTTGGCGAGATCGGGCTTCCAGTCACAGGCCATCTTGTAGGTTTCTTCCAGCGTCTCGGCCGTCTCGTTCTCGAGTCCGACGATGAACTGGGCCTCGACGACGATGCCAGCCTCGCGAAGCAGGCGGATGGCCTTCTTGTTCTGCTCGATCGTCGTTTCCTTGTTGAACAGATCGAGCTTCATCTGCGCGGCGGCCTCGGTGCCCAGCGACACGTGGATCAGGCCCGCCTTGCGGTAGAGCGGCAAAAGCGCCTCGTCGCGCAGGATGTCCGTGACGCGGGTGTTGATGCCCCACTGGATCCCGAGGTCGCGGCGGATCAGTTCCTCGCAGAAGGCGACGAACTTCTTCTTGTTGATGGTGGGTTCCTCGTCGG
>CAZJCW010000111.1:0-13054 GCA_964544365.1 uncultured Alsobacter sp. | reverse complement strand
CCGACACAGCGGCCGAACGCAAGTCAGTATTTCATGCCGCTGTCGCACAGGACCGTTGTAACGGTGGCCGATGAGGCGAGGCAGCCGCGCTGGAGCAATTTAACGGCGGCGCAGACGTTTGCTGCCGCAGAAAACCCGACGTGGAGACCTTCCTCAATGGCCAGGCGCCGTTTGTACCTTGCGCATTCGTCGTCGGTGACCGGGATCGACAGGGACATCAGCGAAGCGTCCCAGTGGGGTGGGATCTTGCCGTACCCCGTGCCCTGAAGGATGTGCTTGGGCTTGGTGATCGGGAGTCCTGCGAGGATCTCGCATCCCATGGGTTCGACGGCAGCGGCGACAAGACCGGGATTGGCCCGGCGCAAGGCCCTGGCTGTTCCCATGAAAGTCGAGCCGGTGCCGATGGCAGCGACCCACGCGTCGATGCGCCCGCCAACCTGATCGATCAGTTCCCGGCCTGTCCCTGTCTCGTGCACGTCAATGCCCTCGCGGGCATTGAACTGGTCGACGTAGAAGCCGCCGCGCTCCCGGGCGATCCGCCTGGCCTCGCGCTCCGCGGCGTCGATGTCGCCGCCTGTGACCTGGCCTGGCTGGCCGCTGACCTGCGGGACGAGCAACACCTCGGCGCCGAGCGCCTCGAGCATCCGGGCGCGCTGCGGGCTGTTTCCCTCCGACATCGTCACGATCAGCGGGTGGCCGAGGACGGCGCAGACGACGGCGAGCCCCGCACCCATGTTGCCGCTGGTCATCTCGACGACCGGCGCGCCAGGCTGTAAACGGCCATCGGCGCGGGCCGCCTCGATGATGGCGCGGGCGGCCCGGTCCTTGACGCTCCCGCCCGGCTGCAGGAACTCGGCTTTTGCGACGATCCTGCCCGGCCCCGGCCAGATACGTTGCAGTTCGACGATCGGGGTCGCGCCGATCAGCCCCAGTGCACTCTTCGGTCGATCCATGCGGTCCTCTTCACGCCGTGCCGGCGATTCCCTCGAGCAGCGCCGCGTGATGCGATGCCAGGACGTCCTCCAGCGCGTCGATGAAGCGACGGTCGTCCTCGTCGGATTGCGGCAGCGACAGCGTAATGTAGCCACGCCGGCCGATGCTTTGGCCGCGCTCGAGCAGGGCCAGGTGCAGGATCTTCTTGACGGCGGGCGGCGTCCTCAGATCCCCGGGCCCGCGGATGGTCCCATGCTGGAGTTGCAGCGTCCTGACAGAGCCGGCACCGAGGCAGTGGAGCGGCACCCCCTGTCTCCGTCCCGCCGCCACGATCCCCTCTGCGAGACGCTCGCCGCGCTCGTAGAGCGCGTCTGCGGCCTCCGGGGTGAAGACGTCCCGCAGTCCCGTCAGGCCTGCGGCGAGGCTCACCGGATTGTTGTTGAACGTCCCGGCATGGCCGACGCCGCCACGCGTCAGGTCCCAAACCGCCATGAGGTCCTCGCGGCCTCCAAAGGCGCCGAAGGCGAATCCGCCGCCAAAGTACTTCCCGATCGTCGTCATGTCGGGGCGGATGCCGAGCCGCTGCTGCATTCCGCCTCCGCTCATGCGCGAGGTGACGACCTCGTCCAGGATGAGCACGATGCCGAGCTCCGCCGTTCGCCGGCGGAGCCACGCCATGAAGGCCGGGTGCGCCACGCAGCCGCCGCCACTGCCCATCATGGGCTCGATGACGACACAGGCGATGGTATCGGGTGACTGGGCAAGGATCGCCTCCGTGCCAGCGATATCGTTGTACGGTGCGACGCGCGTCGGGAACGGCACGTCGTGCGGCTGCACGCCATGGGGGTAAGTCAGCAGTCCCCCATGGTAGCCGAAGTCGAAGACCACGATGTCGCTGCGTCGTGTCGCAAGACGTGCAGTCGTGATCGCGAAGAGGTTGGCCTCTGTCCCCGAGTTCACGAAGCGCAGCCGTTCCATGGAGGGGAACCGGGACCGGATGAGTTCAGCGAAGGGCGCCTCGTAGCTGTTGAGACCGCCGAGCATGACGCCATCCTCGATCGCGGCAATGGCGGCTCTCTTGAGCCGCGCGTCGGAGTGGCCGAAGAGCCCCGCACCATACTCACCGACGTAGTTGTAGTAGTTGTGCCCATCCGCGTCGGTCACGACGGCCCCTTCGCCGCGAACGAAGGTGAGAGGGAAGGGATCGTAGTACAGCACCGCCCGGGTGTTTCCGCCCGGCATTACGCCCTTGGCGCGCTCGAACATGCGCTCGGATGTCGGATTCGCCTGGCGGTAGCTGGTCTCGAGCCGCTCGAGGGTCTCAGCGAGGCTGTCGCTGTTCGTGGCGTTCATGGCGCGCTCCGCTGGCAAATGGCGGCCACGATGGCCTCGACGCTCCGGTCGGCCAACGCGTGCAGCTCGGCGGTTGTCTTGTTCTGCATCGGATGCGGGACATAGATCGAGGCCGCGTCCAACCCGATGGCACCAAGCTGCTGGGCGAAGGCGTGCCGGAACTCCTCGGTAAGCACGCTCACGCCGGTGATGCCGCGCTTGTCGAGGTCGTTGAGGTCGTGCGTCGAGCACGACGTGCAGGACCCGCAGTCGGACAGGGCGATGACAACGGCCTGGCACGTCGTGGCGATGTCGGTGATCATCTCGCGCGGCGCCACGCGCGTATTGGTCGGCTTCTTGAAGCGCCGCGTGGCGATCCCGCGCGCCGCAAAGAGCTGCTCAAGCCGGTCGATGAACTCGTCGCCGCGCATCTTGCCGATGTCCATGAGGGCCACCGTGCATCCCGCGAGCGACGGGAGGGGCGGAACCCTGGGACGCAACGCCGAAGCGGTTTCTGCCGTCGGGTCCCGCAACGTCAGTCCGGCCTTCATGGCGCGATCTCCCGTGTGATCGGATAGGATTCGTGGCGGAAGCGTCCGCCGGTCCAGCCGGCGCAGATGGCTGAGAACAGGCCCGCCTGGCCGCCGGCCCGCACGATCAGCAGGCCTTCCGGCCAGAACTTGTTGATCAGCTCGTCCACTCGCTTTGGATCGACCCCCTCGCCGATGCCATGGGCGCCCTGGACGACGTCCCGTCCGGGGCGGACCATCGCCGCGTGGAGCTCGCGCGTGATGCGGTCCCGGTCCCAGCCGGCATCGCGGAAAATGGCATAGTGCTCAGGCACGAGCACGAGCATCGCATTGGTGAACTCGCACAGCTTCGGATGGCCGACGGCCAGTAGCGCCATGGCGAGCGAGCGTGTCAGCTGTTCGGGCGTGCGCGAACGCTGGTCGATGAAGCCCTGGATGCCGTCGCCCTGAAACAACGTGACGGCGTTGCGCCCCGGGGCGATCCCGCGCGCCACCGACAGGGGCGTCCAGGTGGGATCGCCCTCGTCCTCGGCGAAGCAGAAGGTGTACTTGCCCGGCCCGCCGAGCACGGCGCGATCCATCTCGCCCGGCCGGCCGCCCCCGACATTGCGGACGATGAGTTGCAGGGCGCGGCCGATCGTGGCGTTGGCGCGGTTGCCTTGCCCAAGGCAATTGATGCCCGAGTTCATGCCGATCTCGCGCGAGATCGGCCCGTTGACCACGATGATCGGGCTCGAGAAGCAGGTGGTGCAGAGAACGCCATGCAGGGTGAACTCCGGTACGAGCGCGGCCTCGAGCGCGGCCAGCACCACGGGCATGTACTCGGGCCGACACCCAGCCATGACGGCATTGATCGCGACCTTTTCCACGGTGATGGGCGAGAGGTTCGGCGGAACCTCGCCGATCACCTCGTCCGGACGCCTGCGGGTTCCCGAGAGCATGCGGAGGATTCGCGCATCCGTCGGCGGCACGACCGGAAGTCCATCGGTCCAGCCCCGGTCGAAGCAGGCCTCCATCTCATCGTCCCATGCACCCAGGGACACGGTTCGCGAACCGAGCCCGCTGTCTCCGTAGCGCGCGACGAGTTCCTCGTGGACGTTCGGCTCCCGCGACTTCGATCCGCAGCCGGGACGCATCGAAGGCAAATGAGCGCCCAGGCCCGGCTGACCGCAAAGCCGCTGCCAGGCCTCGCGGTCCCAGCCAATGGCCCGCTCGATCTCGCGGCCCCCGACGTACCGGATCAGCGTCGGAACCGCCTCGATGTCGGCGGCGAAGGAGACTGCAAGGTCCCTGTCGTCCTGGGCACCGGGATAGGCCTCGGGCTCGTCCTGCACGAACATCGCTGCGGCGACCGCCGGCAGGAGCGGGGCCACGAGCCTGCATGTTTCGCACTCAGCCTTGAGAAACACGGCAAGCCCGTCACGCGGCAGGAGGGTTGCGCCCGGCCCCCGGGGATCGCGGGCATGCGTTGCGTCGGTGGTTCCCGTCATGTGTCGTCCGATCTCTTCAACATCGCGCACCATGCGCGTACGCGTCAGAACGTGACCCGATCGCTCCCCTTGAGGTTGAGCATGGCGCGCGCCTCCCCAGGCGTTGCGATCTCGAGCGAGAGTTCCTCGATGATCCGCCGGATCTTGGCGACTTGTTCTCCGGAGTTCTTCGCCAGCCGCCCAGGCCCGAGGTAGAGGTTGTCCTCGAGGCCAACCCGCACATTGGCCCCCATGGCGACGGCCTGTGTCAGCAACGGGAATTGGGCTCTGCCGGCACACAGCACGGACCAGAGATAGGTGTCGCCGAAAAGGCGGTCGGCCGTTTCGCGCATGTGCAGCAGGTGGCTCGGGTGGGCACCGATCCCGCCGAGAACCCCAAAGATGGTCTGCACCATGAAGGGTGGCTCGACCGTCCCCTTCTCGGCGAAATGCGCCAGGGCGTAGAGGTGGCCGACGTCGTAGCACTCGAACTCGAACCGCGTGCCGCATTCACGCGAGAGCGTCGAGGCGATCGTCTCAATGTCCTTGAACGTGTTCTTGTAGACGAGATCCCAGGTGCCGGCGAGATAATCGCGCTCCCATGGGTGCTTGAATGAGGGATACTTCTCAGCGAGGTGGGAGATGACAAAGTTCATCGATCCCATGTTCAGCGAGCAGAGTTCCGGCTTGACCGCCAGGGCCGCGGCCAGCCGCTGGTCGAGGGTCATGCCCAGACCGCCGCCCGTCGTGATGTTGATGACGGCGTCGGTGGCCTGCTTCACGCGCGGCAGGTAGGCCATGTAGTACTCTGGTGCGGACGCCGGCTTGCCGACCTCGTCGCGCGCGTGCAGGTGAAGAATGGCAGCTCCGGCTTCGGCGGCGCCTATCGCCTGCTCGGCGATGGTGTCCGGCGTGACCGGCAGGTGCGGGGACATGGTGGGCGTATGGACACCGCCCGTGATGGCCGCGGTGATGATGACCTTGCGTTTCAGCGCCATCCTCTCCTCCCTTTCGTGGTCTCATTCTTGTGGCGCGGCCGCGACCGCGGCGCGGGCATGACAGGCAACGCGACGTTCCTGCCCGAGCAGAAGGGGCATCTCCGTCGCACAACGCCTCATCAACGGTTCGTCCGCACGGGCCAGGCGGCAGCGCGGATGAAAGCGGCACCCGGCGGGCGGCCGGCGTGGATCGCCGATTTCGCCCTCGATACTTGGGCCATCTCCGGCCGGGCGTGCTGGCACGGTCGGCACCGCCGCGAGGAGCCCCTCGGAGTAGGGGTGCCGCGGGGCAGAGAACAGGTCCACGCACGGAGCAGTCTCTACGATGCGCCCGAGGTACATCACCGAGACGGCATCGCTCACATGGCGCACCGCCGCGAGATCGTGGCTGATGAACAGGTAGGTGAGGTGGTGTTCGCGCTGCAGGTCCTTGAGCAGGTTCAGGACGGATGCCTGCACGGAGACGTCGAGCGCCGAGGTCACCTCGTCGAGGATCAGACAAGGGGCCCCTGTCGCCAGCGCACGTGCGATCGCAAGGCGCTGGCGCTGGCCGCCGGAAAACTGGTGCGGATAACGATCGAGGCAGGACGCATCGAATCCGACCCGCGCAATGGTCTCCGCTGCCTCGGTCGCCCGGTCGTCGACCTCAGGGCGATGCAGCAGAAGCGCTTCGGCCAGCATGGCGCCGACCGTCATCCGGGGGTTCAGTGACGCGTATGGATTCTGGAAGACCATCTGGACGCGAGGCCGCACCGCGGCTGCGCCCGCACGTGTAGCGGGATCCACCTGCGCGCCATCAAGCCTGATCGAACCGCCGGCAAGGGGAGCAAGGCCGACGATGGCGCGCGCGATACTGGATTTTCCAGAGCCGGACTCGCCGACGAGCCCATGGGTCGTTCCCCGCGGGATGGCGAGGCTGGCGCCGTCGACGGCCGTCACGGCGCCTTGCCCCGTGCCGTAGCGGACCCGAACCCCATCGAGAGCCAGAAGGGGCGGCGTCATGATGCACCGGCGAAGTGGCAGGCCGCCTCGCGGCCGTGGGGCTGCGCCGTGAGGACCGGGTCTTCCCGGTGACAGCGATCGGCGGCCTGCGGGCAGCGGGACGCGAAGGCGCATCCTCGCGGCCTGTTCGCCGGCGAGGGTGGTTGGCCCTCGATTGCCGCCAGAGGCTTGTCGACCGGGCCGTCGAGACGCGGCATCGCCTCCAGCAGCAGGCGCGTATAGGGATGCGCAGGCTGCGCCACGACGGCGGCGGCAGGCCCGCTCTCGACAATGCGTCCCGCGTACATCACCGCGATCCGATGCGCCAGCGACGCGACGACGCCGAGATTGTGCGAGATCAGCAGGATGGCCGATCCATGGTCCCGGTTGATCGCCCGCAGCACCTCGACGACCTGTGCCTGGATGGTGACGTCCAGAGCGGTCGTGGGTTCGTCGGCGATGAGCAGGGCGGGCGCAGTCATGAGACCCATGGCAATCATGGCGCGCTGCTGCATTCCGCCCGAGAATTCGTGGGGGTACGCGCGCAGCCGGGTCTCCGGGGCAGGAATGCCAACGTCGCGAAGGCGCCCGGCTGCGGCTTCAAGAGCCGCGCTCCACGAAAGCCCACCGTGGAGAAAGCCGGGCTCGGCCACCTGGTCCCCCACGCGCATCGTCGGATTGAGCGACGTCATCGGATCCTGGAAGACGAGCGCCAGTCGCGTTCCCAGAAGGGTGCGGGTCTCGTTCGCCGGGAGCGTGACGAGATCTCTTCCGCAAAAGACATGCTGGTCCGCTGCCACGTCGGCAGGCGGCTCCAGGAGCCTTGCCGCGGCGAGCGCCGTCTGGCTCTTGCCGCTGCCGGACTCGCCGACGATGCCGATCACCTCGCCGGGCGCAATGGCCAGAGAGACGCCATCGACCACCGGGACCGGCCGACCGTCCGGTCCCGGATAGCGAACGGTGAGATTGCGGACCTGCAGGATCGCAAGTTCGCTCTTTGCCTCGTCTGGGGAAGCACGATCGACAGCATCCTCTGCCGTCGGGCCGATGCTCGCAGGCGTCCACAGCAGCGGATTCGTGGCGCGCGCCAGGGCCTCGCCGAAATAGCCGAGGGCCAGACCTCCAACGGCAATCATCACGGCAGGCGCAAGGGCAGCCGCCGGGGTCGCGTAGAAGCTCTCGATGCCTTCCACGAGCATGCGGCCCCAGTCAAACTGGGGCGGTTGAACCCCGAGCCCAAGGAAGGACAGCGAGGAAATCGCGATCAACGCCCCTGCACTCGTCGCGAACACGGACACCAGCATCGCGTCACCGATATTGGGCAACACGTAGTGTGTCAGGCGCCGCCAAGGCGGCACGCCGAGCGTCACGGCGGCCGCGACATAGTCCCGTCCGGCGGCGGAGATGGCCAGCGTCGATGCAAGTCGCGCGAAGTCCGGCGCGTAGGCGATCCCGATGGCGATCACGGCCCCCTGCGTGCCGATGCCGACGATCGACGTGATGACGATGGCGAGCAGGATCCCGGGAAAGCTCAGCACCACGTCGATCGCCCGCAGTCCCAGGGGCCGCAGGCGAGGACCGAGGAGCGCGACGCCGAGGCCCACCGCGATGCCGATCGTGGCCGCGATCGCCGTTGCGCTGAGAGCCAGGGCCATCGACAGCCGCGTGGCCACGAGGACGCGCGAAAGGATGGGACGACCCAGGGCATCGGTCCCTAGCGGATAGTCCCAGCTCGGCGGCTCGCCAGAGCGCATGATGCTCCCCTGGGCCGCGGTTTCGCCGAGCAGCATGGGCGCCGCTATGGCCAGTGCCCCGACAAGACCCAGGCCGGCGGCGGCGGCGAAGCCGGAAGGGGCTGCGAAGAAGGCGCGGACGACCGGGTGTCTCATCGCGCCGCCGTCCGGGGATCCAGCAGGGCCAGCGTGAGGTCGACGAGGGCGTTGACCGCTACGACGACGAGTCCGAGCAACAGGACGACCCCCTGAACAACCGGGAAGTCGCGCGCGATCACGGCGTTCACCAGCGCTGTTCCCATGCCCGGCCACGCGAAAACATTCTCGATGACGACGGCGCCGCCGACGAGATGGGCGAAGATCAGTCCGCCCAGCGTGAGGGCCGCGGTCAGGACGTTGGGAAGGGCATGACGAAGGTAGAGGCGCGTGGATGACATCCGCTTCGCCCGCGCGGTCCGCATGTAGTCCATGGCCAGCACGTTCAGCGTCTCGACCCGCACGATGCGGGCGAGCTCGGTCAGCGGACGCAGTGCGATGGCAACCGCCGGGAGGATCACAGAGTACCACCGCTCCGCCCCGGCCACGGGGAGCAGGCGCAGCCATACGGCGAAGACATAGGCGAGAACCGTGGCGACGAGCAGCCCCGGCAAGGCGCCGAGGACACTCGTCGTCGTCGTGAAGCCGATGTCCAAGGCCCGGTTTCGGTTGCCGGTCGTGGCAGCGGCGACAGCAAGTCCAAGAGGCACGGCGACCGCGACCATCAGGATCACGGAGGTTGCGGCCAGCCACAGGGTCTTGACGAGCCGATCACCGATCACTTTCGTGACGGGTTCGCGGGTCGCATACGATTTGCCGAGATCGCCGCGCGCCAACCCTGAGACATAGGCGACGAACCGCTGCCAGAGCGGCTTGTCCAGCCCGAACTCGCTGCGAAGCTGCGCCAGCTGTTCGGACGTCGCTTCCATGCCGCCGATGCGTCGGGCGGGATCGCCCGGCGCCAGCTGCACGAGCAGGAACGTCGCCACGACGAGCGCTGCCAGCACGCCCATGGTGCCTCCGACCAGCCTGGCCAGGCGACGCAGCATTTCGGCCTACCGCACGATCCGCAGCGAATGCGGGTCGAACACGGTTCCGCTGATCATCTCCACGGTGAGGCCGCGGGTGAACGTCGCGACATTGCGCGCCACCAGCGGCTTGCTGTCCCCCGATTCGAGAATGATCTTCTCCGCGGCCGCCCACTTGGCGCAGCGCTCGGCGGGACCGGCGGCGAGCGCGGCCTGCGCCGCGGCCGCGTAGGCCGGGTTTTCGCGCCCCATGTAGTTCGGCCCGTTAGGCTGCGGAGCCCCCGTGATTTGCGCGACGAAGAGAGAGGGGCTCGGAATCACGGAGTTGAATGGCATCACCGTGACCTCCCAGTCGGCGGTCTTGGTGATCGTCTCGAGCCAGGTGTTGAACTCGGCCATGGTCAGCGACGCATCGACGCCGATGGCCTTCCACTGCTCGAGGAGGAGTTCCGGCCCAGCGTTCTGCGTGCGGCTGCCGGCGATGCGGATCTTCAGCGTCTTGCCGTCCTTCTCATAGAGGCCCTGGGCGTTGCGCTTGTAGCCGGCCTCGCCGAGCAGCGCGTGTGCGCGGGCCACGTCGAACTTCGGGCTCGCGCTGCCGACCGCGGGGTCGTAGCACTGCATCGACGGCGTCGTCAGCGTGTCGATCGGCGTTCCGAGACCGAAGGCGAACGCCCGGTTGAAAGCCACGGAATCGATGGCGTGCGACAGGGCCAGCCGGACCTTCGGGTCGACTGTCACCCGGCCCTCGGCCTGGCTGTAGAGGAGCCCGTCGGAACCGAAGAGGGTGACATCGGTCCTCTTGAGCCCTGCCTCGCGGGCCAGGCGCTCGACGTCGCGTCCGGTGATGGAAATCAGGTTGACCTCGCCGGTCACGATGAGGTTCGCCGTCGTGGTGACGTTGGGCGAGACGCGAAGGACGAGCGAATCAGGCAAGGGCCCCGCGGCGGCGCCGGTGGCCGGCCCCCAGGCGTAGCCGGCGCGCCGGGCCAGCGTGTAACGGTCTCCGCGGGCGCTTGCTGCCAGCGTGTAGGGGCCGGACCCCTGCGGCGTGCCCTGCAGCGCGTCCCCGCTGGCGATCCCGGCCGGGCAGACCACCGACGACCATGGCATGGCGAGTGCGAGCATGAGGTCGGAGTTTGGCTGCGCCAGCTTGATCGTGACGGTGCGCGCGGCGTCGTCGGACGTGATGGTGGGTGCGCCGCGCCCGAAGGTGCGGCCGGCATAGGGAGCCTTGGTTTCGGGGTCGGCGAGCCGCTTCATGCTGTTGGCGACGACCGTGGCGGTGATGGCCGTGCCGTCGGAGCACGTCGCCCCCTGACGGATGCGAAGCACCGCGCCATCCCCCGAAGCCTCCCAGCTTTCAGCGAGGTAGGGCACGATCTTGCCGCCCGCCCCGAGGGCCACCACCCGGTCGTAGAGCGCGACGGCCATCTGCTGGCCGTTCGTGCTGCGGGTGCGATGCGGATCCAGGGTGTCCCAGTCGGCCTGGAGCACAGCCGAGGCCGTGGTCTGGGTCTGTGCGGCGACGGGAAGATGGGTGCCGACCGTCACGACGACGGTTGCGGCTAGCAGGCTGCGCAAGGACATGAGCTCTCCCCCCACGGTTCGTGCCGGGCACAGCGCCCGGCTGCGTTCAGGTCACGAAGGCCGCCTCGTGGCGGCCGGCTTGGGTGCGGTTTCATCGGCAAGGCCGGCGGCTCTCTCGAGCTGCGCCAGGCGCGCCAGAATTCTCGTCGCGGCATCGTCGAGGTCGCGGCAGACGGCTCGGCTCACCGCCGCGGGATCGCGCCGACGGAGGGCCTCGATGATCGCCGCGTGGGTGCCGACGCTGTCGTCCGTCTCGGACCACTCGAACAGGCTGAGATACGGGCCGATCCTGAGCCACAGGCCCCGGATGATGCGGAGCAGGTCGGGCTTGGCAGCTGCGCCGTACAGCGCGAAATGGAAGTCGAGGTTGATTGACAGAATGCCCGCCGGCGGGTCGACCGGCGCTTTGGCGAAAGCCGCGTTGAGCTCCTCCAGACGGCGGATCAGCGCATCATCGGCGTTACGGCACGCCTCCTCGGCGGCGAAACCCTCGAGCCGCTTGCGGATGTCCAAGAGCTCGGTGTAGCGGGCGACCGTCATCGGCGTGACACGGAATGCGCTCTTGGCCACGGCGAAGAGCACGCCGTCCGATGTCAGGCGCCGCAGCGCCTCCTTCGCCGGGGTAACGCTCGTGCCGAGCGCCTCGGCGATGGACCGCGCCGAGAGCTGCTGCCCCGGCAGCACGGCGCCGGCCATGATGGCCCGGCAGAGATCCTCGTAGATGTGGTCGTAGAGCGGCGTGCCGTGCTCAGGCGTCGACTGGCCGAGGGCAAGTCCGTCGGCCGTCAGCCGCGGACGTCCGCGGCGTCCCACCCGTTCTGTTCCCGGCGTCCCTCGCATCGACGGCTCCGCTTGCCCCGACCCATCTGGAATACTAGGATCTCAGAATTGGAAGGACAGCGCAAGCAAGCCTCGCAAGCCCACGGTGTCGGACCTGAGCAGATCCGGGAGAGAGCCATGAACGACCGGGACATCGACGCATCGGACGTCTTCACCCGCACGGTCGATGCCGCGGATGCGCGGTTCAGGCTGGCCTGCGATCGGGCCGGCGCGGAAACGGCGGTGTTTCCTCACCCGCTGCGGGGACCCCACGGGGAGCCGCTGGCGACAACTGTGGCCCAGCTCGGGCCACGCGACGCAGAGCGTCACCTCATCGTCATCTCGGCGACGCATGGCGCCGAGGGGCACGCTGGCAGCGCCATCCAGTGCGCTGCACTGGAGCGAATGGGAAAAGCCACGCTACCGGATGGGGTGGCCATCACCTTCATCCACCTCATCAATCCGTGGGGCTGTGCGTGGGACCGCAAGGAGAACGAGGACAACGTCGATCTCCACCGCAACTTCACCTACCCGTCGCCACCCTTCCCGGAGACCCCGGACTACGACGCGATCGCCAGCTTCCTGATGCTCCCCGAACTGGTAGGCCCCGAGCGCGAGGCCGTCGACAGGGAGCTTTCGGCCTACGTCGCCACCCACGGCTTCGGGGCGCTCTCGACCATCGTCGTGGCTGGTACCCACACTCATGCCAGGGGCATCCGCTTCAACGGGAACGGACCGACCTGGTCGAGCCGCACGCTCACCCGCATCATGGATGGATGGCTCGGTGCGGCGCGCGAGATCCTGGTCCTCGACATCCACACGGGCTTCGGCCCCACCGGCCTCGGCCAGATCATGACGTACGCCCGGCCCGGCACCCGAGAGCACACCCGCCTCTCGAAGTGGTACGGCGACGTCTCGGTCGTTGGTGGCGGACAGTCACGGCTCGCCGTACATCCTTGCATGCCTTACCACCGGATGGCCGACCGACTCGTCCATGCCGACATTGCCGTCGCCGCGCTCGAGTTCGGCACCGACAACGCGGCACGCATCGACCTCGACCTGATCCGCGAGGAGAACTACGTCCACATGAAGGGCGATCCCTTCTCACCTGAGGGTCGGATCATCCGGTCGCGCATGCGCAAGAGATTCAACTGGGAATACCCCGACTGGCAGGCGGCCATTCTGCGTCGCGGACTGGAGGTCTACGAGCGATCGATGGTGGCGGTCGAGGCTGGATTTCCAGCATAATGCAATGCGCGACATGAGGCTAAGGGTTCAGAGAATTGAGCAGTCTTCGGCAATAAGGTGGCGCGGTCGAACCAGTTCGAACGAGTGAACTTTGCCTTCGGAGGGACGAGCTGGTCGACTTGAGCAGGTTTGGCGCGACGCTTGGGAGGTTTCGGTTCGGGACGGTGACCTGTCGATGTGTTGGCAGTCTCTCGCAGTCAGAGATCCACACCCTCGATCGAGGATCAGGTCGAGGTTTGCCGGCGGTACGCGGCGGCGCAAGGCTGGACGGTGGTGGGGACGTGCACGGACGCGGCGTTAAGTGACGCGAGCCGGTTCCGCCCTGAGCCGCGACCGCGTCACCGCCTCGGCGATGAC
>CAZJCW010000110.1:0-13128 GCA_964544365.1 uncultured Alsobacter sp. | reverse complement strand
AGCCATGACGTGTAGCTCCTGAATATCTTGGATTACGGGGTGGCTTGGGGAGGGATCGGAGGGGCGTGAGCCCTTACTTGCCGATCACACCCATGATGTCGGACTCCTTCATGATGAGGAGGTCCTGGCCGTCGATCTTCACTTCCGTGCCCGACCACTTGCCGAACAGGACGCGGTCGCCCTTCTTGACGTCCAGCGGGACGAGCTTGCCGGCCTCATCACGAGCGCCCGAGCCGACCGCCATGATTTCGCCCTCCTGGGGCTTCTCCTTGGCGGAGTCCGGAATGATGATGCCGCCCTTGGACTTCTCCTCGGACTCCAGGCGGCGAACGACGACGCGGTCGTGCAGCGGACGGAACTTCATGGTCACTGTTTCCTCTCGGCGACGCGCCCATCGGCGCTGAAGCGATGATGATCGAGCCCTGTTAGCACTCAGCCAAAGCGAGTGCCAACGGTGGGCTGGAGATAGGAGGGCCGGGAGAGCCTGTCAAGGCCGCGCAGATCAAGAGCGTTGCCGGACCGTCTCCTTAATCACTCGGCCACCGATGTTGGCTTAGGTTTTCGAACGGCCGGTCGAGGCCGTTCGGAGGGCCGGCGGGCCCGCATGGGTGTGATCGGTGGGTCTCGTCGCCAGTTTCCTTGTCAACGCGCTGGCGAACTTCGCGCTGGGACTGTTGCTGGCCTCCTACCTGGGGCCCAGCCGCTTCGGGCTCTATGCGGTCGCGGTCGCCGGGGCCGCGGCCGTGGCGTCGCCGGCCATCGACTGGGTGCGCCACGCCGCGACACGCTTCTACTCCGACCAGAGCCGGCAGGACGATCCGGCCGTCCGCGCGACCCTCGACGCCACGGTGGCCGGCCTCGTCGGCGGCCTTGCCCTGCTGGCGCTGCTCTGGCCGGTTCTCGGTCCGTCCATTGCCGGCGATCCGATCGTCGGCGTTCTCGCCATCGTCTTCTGCACCCTTGGGGCCCTGTTCGACTATGCTTCTGCGCTGGCGCGCGCCCGTTTCATGGAGCGGGCCTATGCCCGCCTCGTCATCCTGCGCAACGGCCTGATGCTCCTGCTGATGACGGGCATGGCGGCGCTGACCCGCGACCCGTCCGCCGTTCTGGTCGCCGGAATCGTCTCGCTTGCCGCATGCCTCGTGCTCGGACGTCGCGACCTGCACGACGCCGGCGCGCGATGGTCGCTGGCGCGCGCCGGCCTGCTGCGGCGGTTCGCCCTGTACGGCATCCCGCTCATGGCCGCTGGCGGCTTTGCCATGGTGCAGGCCTTCTACAACCGGGCCGCGGTGGCCGCCGCGTTCGGCCTCGCCGAAGCGGGCAAGTTCGCGCTGGCCTACGACATCGGCGTCCGGATCGTCGCCGTGACCGCGACGGCCCTCGACGTGCTGCTCTTCCAGTTGGCGGTCCGTACCGATGCGCGCGACGGGCGCGACGCCGCGCTGGCGCAGGTCGGCCGCAACCTTGCCGTCGTGCTGGCTGTGCTGCTGCCGACGGCCGGTGGCTATGGGCTGGTCATCCACCACTTCGAAGCCGTGTTCGTGCCGGCCGACTATCGTGGCGCCTACGCCGCCTACAGCATCGCCCTGCTGCCCGGGCTGACGGCCTGGGCCTTGATGCAGTTCGGCCTCTCGCCGGCCTTCCAGATCCGCGGGCGGACGACCCCGATGCTGGTGCCCCATGGCGCCGCCCTGGCCGGAACGATCGTCCTGGGCACCGTGCTGGCAGAGGGCATGGGCCCCGTCGGGCATGCCGTCGCCTTCAGCGTGGCCATGCTCGGTGCGCTTGTCCTGACGGCGCTGATGGTCGCCCGCCGAGCGCCAGTGCCGGTCTCATGGACGAGCATCGCGGCGACAGGGACGGCGTTCGCGGCGATGACGGCTGCGGTGCTCTCCCTCTCCTTCATGCCCGCGTCGGCGGCGGGCCTGGCCGCCAGCGTCGCGGCCGGCGGTGCTGCTTATGTCGCCGTGGCCCTGTCCCTCGATGTCTGTGGCGTGCGGACTGCCGTCTTGGCGCGGGCGCGTCGCCGCCGCGCGGGCTAGCCGCAGTCTTCCGACGCGCGTCTTCCCGTCTTCCACCGCCTTGGCCGGGACTTGCGATGACGTCGCGGGCAGGCCACGCTGCGCGGATCAGGCCAGCGTCCGGACGGCGAAGGCCGAGACCATCATCCCGCTGACAAAAAGCGGCACGCCGAAGCCGCTGTAGAACAATGCCTTTTCCACGGGAGCCCGCAGGAAACCGCGCATCAGCACGAACTGCCCGACCAGCAGCGCGGCAACGGCCGCGGCATGGATCGGCTGGTTCCAGGCGACGAGCAGCGCGATCACGACGAGTTGCGGCAGCGCCATGATCGCGCACGCCGCGCGCGCCGCGCCATCCGGGCCGAGCAGCACCGGCAGCGAGTCGATGCCCATTTCAGTGTCGCCACGGATCGACTTGAAGTCGTTCAGCGTCATGATGCCGTGCGCGCCGATGCTGTAGAGCGCCGCGAGCCACAGCGCGGGCGCGGGCGGAAGGGCGCCACCGAGCATCACGGCCGCCCCGGTGACCCAGGCGAGCCCCTCATAGGACACCGCGCAGGCCGCGTTGCCCCACCAGCCGTTTCGCTTCAGGCGCAGCGGTGGGGCGCTGTAGGCCCAAGCGAGCGCGAGGCCGAGGGCAGCGGCGATCAGGACCCAGGCACCGAGCGCCGCGGCCACGAGGAGGGACAGCACGGTCCATGCGCACGCGATCCACAGGCCCCAGCGCCCCGGGATTCGTCCGGACGGGATGGGACGGTTCGGTTCGTTGATGGCGTCGACCTCGCGGTCGTACCAGTCGTTGACGGCCTGGCTGGTCGCGCAGACAAGCGGGCCGGCGAGCAGGACGCCGACCAGCGCGACGCCACAGTTCGCGCCGATGGCTACGCCGGAGGACACCACACCGCAGGCGAAGGCCCACATAGGCGGAAACCACGTGATCGGCTTCAGGAGCTCCAGAACCGCCGACGGCGCAGGATAGGTGAGGGGGCGTCCGGACATGCGCGAAGGCTAGACCGGGGCTGCCGAAGCGTCAATTTGGATTGACACTTGCCACCCGCGGGAGGAACCCGGTCAAGCTCGCCGCGACGAGCACGTAGAGTGCGCTGGCAATGCCGATCGCACCGATCGTCACGCCCGTGTCGAACAGCAGCCCGAACAGGACGGGGGTCGTCGCCGACCCGACGACCATGATCGCTCCGGCGAGGGCGCGGATGGTCCCCAGCCGTTCCGTGCCATACAACTCGGCGAGCACCGCGGGGATGACGACGCCGTTCGCGGCCGCCGTCATCGCGAGCAGTGCGAAGAACAAGACGGCCGGCGGCCCGCCAGGCCAGAAGGCGAGGCTGAGCGAGGCGATTGCCAGGAACATGAGATAGAAGCGACAGACGCGCATGCCGCGGAACCGGTCGACCAGCATGCCGGTGGTCATGGTGGAGGCGAGTGCCGTGCCCGCATAGGTGGCAAAGCCGACGGCGAGATCGTCCAGCCCCCAGCCGATCTGTTCTCCGATCAGCCTCTGGTGAAAAAAGTACCCTGTCCCGATCGCGCCGGGCGCGATCATCGATGGCACCAGCACGAGGAAACGCCAGTCCGTGATGACGTCGCGCCGCCGCAGGAGATCGCCCGGATGGGTGGCCACTGCCGGAGCGCCGGCAGCGGCTTCAGCGGTCCTGACCCGGCGGATCGCCTTGGCGAGGACGATGCCGAAGGCGACGATGAGCACCGACGCGACCGCCTTCCACGCCGCAGCCCAGCCTGCGGCGGCGATCAGCGCGAGCGCGATGCCGGGGAGGATCATCTCGCCGGTGGCAAAGCCGAGTGTCGCTATGCCGATGGCCCGCCCCCGGATCGCCTGCGGCAGCCGGGCCGTACTGGTGACCGCCGCGTGCCCGAGCATCCCCTGGCCGCACAATCTCAACGCGAAGAGTGACAGCGCCACGACGACGATGCCCGGCGCCAGCGAGAGGCTGAGCGCGGCCAGGGCGAGGCCGCCGACAGCGACGGCCGCGTAGACCTCGGTCGATACCCGATCGAGGACACCGCCGGCCCATATCATCAGCAATCCCGAGCACAGGGTCGCCGTCGAGTAGATCGCGCCGAAGCCGCCGTGGCTGAGGCCGAACTCCTCGCGGATGCCAGGACCTGTCAGCGCGATGAAAAACGTTTGTCCGAACGACGAGCAAAGAGCCAGGCCGTAGCCGAAGGCCACGGTCCCGCCGTGGCGCAGGATCAGCTCGCGGAAGGTCATGAACGCGACTCATAACGCATGGCCGCCGATTCAGGATCTGCCAGAGCCCTGCAGAAGACGCGTCGTCGCCCTGCGTCGACGGAACGTCAGCTGCCAGTCCGCGCAGTCCCGGGCGTGGCTGGCGTCGCGGTGTTCAGCTCGCTTCGCAAGGTCCGTGCCCGCGGGTAACGCGGGTCGATGGCGAGGACCTTGTCCAGCGCAGCGACCGCAGATGCGGCATCGCCCCTCGTTCTTGCGACGGTGGCCCGCCCGAACCAGACGCGGGCAGAGTTCGGCGCAACCTGCATCGCCGCCTCGATGTCCAGTGTCGCCGCCTCGAGGTCACCTTGCCTGACGAGGAACTCGGCCCGTGCCATGCGGATGTCCGGGTTCGCCCTGGCGAGTTCGACGGCGCGGTTCAGGTCGGCGCGGGCCGTTTCGATCGTCTTCTTGCGCTCGTAGGCGCCGGCCCGCAGGACATGGGCCCGCGCCTTTCGCGTGTTGCTGCGCGGCAGGCCGCCGTCGATCACGGCGGTGCAGTTGAAGATCACCCAGTCCGCATCGGGATTGCGCTTGCACTCGGCCCAGGCGCGATCCTCGGACTGGGCGGCTGCCGGAAGCGGCGCCGCGGCCAGCAATACCGCGACGGTCAGAAGGGGGATGGTCGCACGCATGGATGCCTTCCGTTGAACCAGACGGCATTGAAGCGCCAAAACGACGACTTTGCTACAGGCTCCTGCAATCCTGCGCCGCGGTCCTATCGCACAGGCTCGGAGACGCGTTCACCTCGCGGTGCGCGCTCACGCCACCAGCCGGATGACCTTGCCGACCTTGTCGATCAATTCGCCGATCTGGTCCTTGGTGATCATCAGCGGCGGCGAGAGCGCGATCGTGTCTCCGGTGATGCGCACCATCACGTCGAGTTCGCGGAATCCACGGTCCATGGCCTCGAAGGCGCGCTGGCCGAAGGCGTCGGGCCGCGAGGCGAGGTCGATGCCAGCGACCAGGCCCATCGTGCGGATATCGAGCACGTTGGGCAGCCCCTTCAGGGACATCGCGGCGTCGTACCATGTCTCCTCGAGCGCGGCGGTGTGCTCGAAGAGCTTCTCCTCCCGGTACACGTCCAGCGTGGCGATGCCGGCCGCAGCAGCCAGCGGGTGGCCGCTGTAGGTGTAGCCGTGGAACAGCTCGATGACGTGCTCCGGCCCCTTCATGAAGGTGTCGTAGATGCCCTTGCGGGCAATGACGCCGCCCATGGGCACGGTTCCGGAGTTTACCGCCTTGGCGAAGCAGATCATGTCGGGCTCGACGCCGAAGCGCTCGGCCGCAAATGCCGTGCCGAGGCGGCCAAAGCCGGAAATGACCTCGTCGAAAATCAACAGGATGCCATGCTTGTCGCAGATTGCGCGCAGGCGCTCCAGATAGCCTTTGGGCGGCGGAAGCACCCCGGTGGATCCGGCCATGGGCTCGACGATGACCGCCGCGATGGTCGACGCGTCGTGGAGGGTCACGATGCGCTCGAGGTCGTCGGCGAGGTGCGCACCCCAGGCGGGCTGGCCGCGGGAGAAGGCCTGCTCGGCCCGGTTGTAGGTGTGAGGCAGGTGGTCGACGCCCGTCAGCAGCCCACCGAAGAACTTGCGGTTGTTTACGATGCCGCCGACCGAAATTCCGCCGAAGCCGACGCCATGGTAGCCGCGCTCACGGCCGATCAGGCGGGTCCGCTGGCCCTGTCCCCGCACGTTCCAGTAGGCGAGCGCGATTTTCAGCGCCGTGTCCACTGCCTCCGAGCCGGAATTGGTGAAGAACACATGGTCGAGGTCACCGGGCGCCATGGCGGCGATGCGCGAGGCAAGCTGGAAGGCCTTCGGATGGCCGAACTGGAACGTCGGTGAGAAATCGAGTTCCGCCGCCTGCTTCTGGATGGCTTCGACGATCGGCTGGCGGTTGTGGCCGGCATTGCAGCACCACAGTCCGGCGACGCCATCGAGCACCTTCCGCCCTTCGGGCGTGATGTAGTGCATGTCCTTCGCGCCGGAGATCATGCGCGGGTTCTTCTTGAACGACCGGTTGGCGCTGAAAGGCAGCCAGAAGGCTTCGAGGTCGTTGGGTGCCGCGGACTGGCTCGTGAACTGGTCGTGGGCGGCCGACATGGGGTGCGTCTCCGGAAGGGCTGGTACGTCCGCCAAGCCTAGCAGGGGCGTCGTGGCCTGGGAAGTTCGGGCGCTTCGCAGGACGCGCGAGTTTCATGCATCAAACGGGCTCGGCGTCGAAGATCCTGCGAAGTCCCGGTCCGGAAGCGCAACTTCAGTCGGTGTTGTCCCGGATGACGTCCGCATGCCCGTGACTTGCTATACTCCACGTGGGGACATCGGAGGCCGGATCGTGCTGCGTGGACTATACCTCGTCGTTCTCGCCGGTGCCGCTCTGGCGGCCGCATGGTGGACATGGGGGCGCGGAGAGGCCGTCACGACGGTGGTCGTCTCGCGCGGCAACGCGGCCGAGGTCGTCTACGCAACGGGCACCGTCGAGCCCCTGCATTGGGCGAAGGTCGTCCCCCTTCAGCGGCGGCGGCTCGTCGAGATGTGCGATTGCGAGGGGAAGCCTGTCACCGCCGGGCAGGTCCTGGCACGCCAGGAGGACGCCGAGGAGCGGGCGGGGCTCGCCGAACTGGAGGCGCGGCGCGCCCTGCTCGAGAAGGAGTCGCAGCGCCTGACCTCGCTGCTCGAGCGCAACGCCGCGTCGGTGATCGCCGTCGATGCCGCCAACACTGCCCTGAAGGAATCCGCCGCCCGCATCACCGTCGTCAAGGAGCGGCTCGACGCGCTGGTCCTGCGCGCGCCCATGGCTGGCTTCGTGCTGCGGCAGGACTTCCATCTCGGCGAGATCGTTGGCCAGGGCGACGTGGTCTTCTGGGTCGGGCAGAAATCGCCGTTGCGCATCGTGTCCGAAGTCAACGAGGAGGATGTTCCCCGCGTTCGCCCCGGCCAGACCGCTCTCCTGCGCAACGAGGGCTTCGGCGGCAGGCCGCTCGTGGCGACCGTTTCCGACATCACGCCGAAGGGCGATCCCGTCGCCAAGACGTTCCGGGTCTATCTGGGGCTTCCCGAGGACACGCCACTTCTCATCGGCATGAGCGTCGAGGCCAACGTCGTCGTCCGTGAGCAGCCCAATGCGCTGCTCGTCCCGGCCGAGGCCATCGCCGCGGGCGCGGCGTTCCGGGTGGAGGGCGGGCGGGTCCGCCGCGTCCCGGTCACGACCGGCATCCGCGGGACGCGGATGATCGAGGTCACGGGCGGACTCTCCGAGGGAGACAGGATCGTGTCTCCCGTCGGGGACCTGCGCGACGGGGACCGTGTCCGCATCGAGACGACCGCGAGATGACCGGGGAGGACGCGCCATGAACCTCGTCTTCGACGTCGCGCTCACCCATGTTCGCTCGCGCCTGCGCCAGACGATCGTCGGTGTTCTGGGCGTCGCCACCGGCGTCGGCTTCTCGGTGATGATGGCCGGCCTCATGGAAGGCTCGCAGCGGGACTTCATCCGCCAGCTGGTCGACAGCCTCCCGCACATCTCCGTCGAGGACGATCGCCGCGAGGCCACCCGGCAGCCTGCCGACGATGTTTACGCCGCCGCCCAGATTCACAGCCTGTCGACCGAGGCAGAGCGGCGCGGCATCAAGAATCCACTGGCGATCATCGCCTCGCTCGAGGGCTGGATTCCCGGCGCCGTCGCGCCGTCCGTTCAGTCGAAAGCGATCATCCGCTTCGGCAGTCGCGACACCGCCGCCACCGTCATCGGCATCGACCCGCGTCGCGAGACGAAGGTGTCCGAACTGGCCACGCAGATGAAGCACGGGACGCTGGACAGCCTGTACAAGGCATCGAACGCCATCATCCTGGGTGACCGGCTGGCGAGCCGCATCGGCGTGCGCGTCGGCAACACGCTCTCCGTCACGACGGCGGATGGCCGTCCGCTCTATGCGCAGGTCGTCGGGCTGTTCCACTCGGGCAACCGCATGATCGACGATACCCAGGCCTACACGCTGGTGCGCACGGCGCAGGTGCTCGCCAACCAGACCGGCCTCGTCAACGAACTTCGCGTGCGCGTCGAGGATGCCATGACCGCGCGCGAGGTGGCCGCGCGCATCGAGGTCCAGACGGGCTACAAGGCCGTGTCATGGCAGGAGGCGCACGAGGATCTGCTCTCGGCCTTCCAGATCCGCAACGCGATCATGATCATGGTCGTCGGCGCCATCCTGCTTGTCGCATCCTTTGGCACTTTCAACATCGTCTCGACGATCACGCATGAGAAGGCGCGCGACATCGCCATCATGAAATCCCTCGGGCTCCCCGAGCGTACCGTGCGGCGGATCTTCGTGGTGGAGGCCACGATCATCGGCGTTATCGGCGCTGTCATCGGCTTCGTGTTCGGCTACCTCCTCTGCCTCGGTCTAGGCACGATCGAATTCAAGACCGGTTTCACGGACGCCACCCGTCTCCCGGTTCTCTATTCGCCCGCGCACTACGCACTTGCCGGATCGGTCGCGCTCGCTTCGTCGGTGATCGCGGGATGGTTTCCGGCCCGCAAGGCAGCGCGTGTCCATCCGGTCGAGATCATCCGGGGTGCCTCGTGAGCGCCGCGCCGGCCATCGTCGAGGCCGTCAAGGTCACGCGCGTCCTGGGCGGAGAGATCCCGACGACGCTCGTCGCCGACATCGACCTGGCGGTGCATGGCGGCGAGTTCGTCGCGATCACCGGCCCATCGGGCTCGGGCAAGTCGTCGCTGATGTACCTTCTGGGACTGCTGGACGTACCGACGTCGGGACAGATTCTCATCGAAGGGCGCGACACGACCCACATCGACGAGGACGAGCGCGCCGCCCTGAGGCTCGCCTACCTCGGCTTCGTGTTCCAGTTTCACTTCCTGCTGCCCGAGTTCTCGGCGCTCGACAACGTCATGCTTCCGATGCGCGCTCTGGATCGGTTGTCCGCGACCGAGCAACGGACGCGCGCGATGGGGCTGCTGGCCTCCCTGGGACTCGAATCGCACGCGCGCAAGCGCCCGGACCAGCTCTCCGGCGGCCAGCGCCAGCGCGTCGCCATCGCCCGTGCGATGGCCAACGATCCGCCGCTCATCCTGGCCGACGAGCCGACCGGGAACCTGGACACGGCGTCGAGCGAGCAGGTGCTCTCGATCCTGAGGCATGTGGTCGATACGCACCGCAAGGCGGTCGTGGTCGTGACGCACGACCTCGACCTCGCCGCACGAGCGGATCGCCGTGTTCATATCGTCGACGGGCGGATCGCCTCCGACAGCCCGCAAAACCACGTCCTTGCGGTCGAGGAGCCTGCAGGCTCCTGACCTTGTCGTGGCGTGGCCCCGAGCCTTGACGCGGACGTTCAGCGCAGGTTGGCGCAGAAACGCTGGATCTTCGCGCAGGCCTGCTCGAGGAGGGCGTTGGAGGTGGCGTAGGAGATGCGGAAGTTCGGCCCCAGCCCGAACGCCGAACCGTGCACCGCGGCCACGCCCTCCGCCTCGAGGAGCTCGGAGACGAAATCCTCGTCCGTCGCGATGACCTTTCCGGACGGCGCGGTCTTGCCGATGAGCTCCGCGCAGGACGGATAGACGTAGAACGCGCCTTCCGGCACCGGCGTCTTCAGACCCTTGGCCTGGTTGAGCATCGACACGACGAGGTCGCGACGCTCCTCGAACACCTTGCGGCTCATCGGGATGAAGTCCTGCGGCCCGTTGAGGGCCTCGACGGCGGCCCACTGGGCGATGGAGCATGCGCCGGACGTCTGCTGGCCCTGAACCATGTCCATGGCCTTCATCAGCTTGTCCGGCCCGGCCGCATAGCCGATGCGCCAACCGGTCATGGCGTAGGCCTTGCTGACGCCGTTCATCGTGAGCGTGCGCTCGATCAGGTTCGGCTCGATCTGCGCCGGCGTCGTGAACACGAAATCGCCGAACACGAGATGCTCGTACATGTCGTCGGTCAGCACCCAAACGTGCGGGTGGCGCAGCAGCACCTCGGTGATCGCCTTCAACTCGTCGCGGGTGTAGGCCGCGCCAGAGGGGTTGGAGGGCGAGTTCAACACCAGCCACTTTGTCTTCGGCGTAATGGCACGGTCGAGATCCTCAGCCTTCAGCTTGAAGTTGTTCTCGAGCGGACAGTCGACGAAGACAGGGGTGCCGCCGCACAGCAGCACCATATCCGGGTAGCTCACCCAGTAGGGGGCCGGGATGATCACCTCGTCGCCGGGATTCAGCGTGACGAGGAACGCGTTGTAGAGCACCTGCTTGCCGCCGGTGCAGACGATGGTCTGGCTGGCCTTGTAGTCGAGGCCGTTCTCGCGCTTGAACTTCTTGGCGATGGCCTCGCGCAGCGGCTGGATGCCGGACACGGGGGTGTACTTCGTCTCGCCGCGGCGGATCGCGTCGATGGCTGCCTGCTTGATGTTCTCGGGCGTATCGAAATCTGGTTCGCCGACCGAGAGGCTGATGATCTCGCGGCCCTGGTTCTTCTGCTCGCGCGCCTTCTGCGTCACGGCGATGGTGGCGGAAGGCTTCACGCGGTTCAGCGCGTCGGCGAGGAAGGCCATGGCAAGGCTCCGGACAAGCGTTCGATGAGGCCCCGCCCGGCGTCGCGCGAGGCGGGCGGACCCTAGTCCCGAGGCTTTGGCGAGGCAAGCGGCAATCGGGGTGACGTCGGCCCGGATGCCGCCGCGTCCCCCGTGTGCGAAATCGCACATCCATCAGGGGTGCCTCCCGGCATGGTCTTTCCAACAGCGGCCCCCTTGCCGAGCAGACCACCGGAGACGACCGATGCGCGACCCCTACGCCCCGCTCCACATGCCGATCCCGGGCCAGGCTCCGGCCGTCCGTATCGAGGCGCGTCGCCATCTGGTCCTGTCGCTCTGGCTCTCGGCCATGATGGCGGTTGCCACGCTGACGGTTCTGGTCGCCCGGCCGGCCGCCGCCTCGCAGGACGCCGGCTCGCACGCCGTCGTGACGCACGCCGTCGCCGGTTGAAGTCACGGGCCTGCGGCACTACCTCCCGGTTGCGCCTGGAGGGCGTTGCCGGAGATGCCCATGCTTCGTCTTGCCGTTCTCTCGACCGCCGCCTTGGCCGGCCTTGCCGCACTGACGGCTGCCATGCCGGCCGCCGCGCAGACAGCGCCCGCGTTCCAGCCCCGTGTCGAGACCGTCGCGTCCGGCCTCGCTCATCCCTGGGGGCTCGCTTTCCTTCCTGACGGGTCGATGCTCGTCACGGAGCGTCCCGGTCGTTTGCGGCATGTCGCGGGAGGCGTTCTGTCGCCGCCTCTCGCCGGCGTTCCGGCCGTGCTGTCGGCTGGTCAGGGCGGGCTTCTCGACATCGCGCTGGATCCGAACTTCGCTTCCAACCGCCTCGTCTATCTCAGCTATTCGGAACCGCGCGAGGACGGCAGCGGTACGTCGGTTGCCCGCGGCCGGCTCTCGGCGGACAACCGGGCTCTGGAAAACGTCCAGGTCGTCTTCCGGCAGATGCCGACGCTCCGCTCGAACATGCATTTCGGCTCCCGGCTGGTTTTCGACCGCGAGGGCATGCTGTTCGTCACCCTCGGAGACCGCTTCTCTGCCCGCGAGCGGGCGCAGGATCTCACCAGCCACTTCGGAAAAATCGTCCGGATCCGGCCCGAGGGCGGCGCCGCACCGGGAAATCCATTCCTCGGCCGCTCCGACGCGCTGCCCGAGATCTGGTCCTACGGCCACCGCAACATCCAGGCGGCCGGCCTTCATCCGCAGACCGGCAAGCTGTGGACCATCGAGCACGGCGCGCGCGGCGGCGATGAGGTCAACATCCCGCAGGCCGGCAAGAACTATGGATGGCCCATCATCACCTATGGCGTCGACTATTCGGGCTCGAAGATAGGAGAAGGCACGTCCAAGCCCGGAATGGAGCAGCCAATCTTCTACTGGGACCCGTCCATCGCACCGTCGGGGCTCGCCTTCGTCACATCGGACGCCTACCCGGGCTGGAAGGGTGGACTGCTCACCGGCGGCCTTCGCAGCCAGCTTCTCGCCCGGCTCCAGCTCTCCGGCGACACCGTGACGCGAGAGGAGCGCCTTCTGCGGGATGTCCGCGAACGCATCCGCGACGTGCGGCAGGGGCCGGACGGGCTGATCTACCTCGTCACCGACGACCCCAACGGAAAGATCCTGCGCCTGCGGCCTTGAGGGTTGCAGGCGCGCCCGGTCGGCGCCGAGCGAACGCGCAGGGAAAGGCCATCCAGAGCCGCGCTTCCCAACTTCGGCGACCATCGGCCTTCGCGGCGTCACGGCACTGATCGACGCGGAGCGACCAGCGCCATCGATCCGCCCGTGACGCTCCCCCTCAAAACACTTCCGGCACCCTCCGGTAAGGATAGTCGGGCTCCTCGTAGCCCTTCGCCTTCTGGCGATCGGGCAACCTGATCTTCTCCCGCTTCGGGGCCTGGTAGGGAATCGACTTGAGAATGTGCGAGATAATGTTCAGCCGGGTGCGTCGCTTGTCGTCCGATTGCACGAAGTGCCACGGCCCCCATGCCGTGTCCGTCGACGCGAACATCTCGTCTCGCGCGCGGGAATAGTCGTACCAGCGGCTGTACGACTTCAGGTCCATGGGGGACAGCTTCCACACCTTGCGAGGATCATCGATCCGCTGCCGGATGCGACGGGTCTGCTCCTCCTCCGTGACGTCGAGCCAGTACTTCAGCAGGATGATTCCGCTGTCGACCATGAGCCGCTCGAAGGCCGGCGCGGCCTTCAGGAAGCGCTGGGCCTGATCTTCGGTGCAGAAGCCCATCACGCGTTCGACGCCGGCGCGGTTGTACCAGCTGCGGTCGAAGATCACGATCTCGC
>CAZJCW010000109.1:0-13217 GCA_964544365.1 uncultured Alsobacter sp. | reverse complement strand
GCGCTGATGCAGGAGGACATCAAGAAGCTGATCGCCTACTCGTCCGTGGCCCACATGGGCTTCGTGACCATGGGGCTGTTCACGCTCACGCCCCAGGGCATCCAGGGCGCGATGTTCCAGATGGTGAGCCACGGCATCGTGTCCGGCGCGCTCTTCCTGTGCGTCGGCGTCGTCTACGACCGCATGCACACCCGCGAGATCGCCGCCTATGGCGGGCTCACGCATCGCATGCCGCTCTACGCGACGGCGTTCATGGTCTTCACCATGGCCAATGTCGGCCTGCCGGGGACGTCGGGCTTCGTCGGCGAGTTCCTGACCCTGATGGGGGCCTTCCGCGCCAACACCTGGGTCGCGTTCATCGCCACGAGCGGCGTGATCCTGTCGGCGTGCTACGCGCTCTGGCTGTTCGCCCGCGTCATGTTCGGCCCGCTGGAAAAGCCGAGCCTCAAGGCGATCCTCGACCTGACGCCACGGGAATCGGCCCTTCTGATCCCGCTCGTCGTGCTGACGATCTACTACGGCATCCATCCGGCCCCCGTGCTGGATGCGTTCGCCGCCTCCACCGATGCGCTGCTGAAGAGCACGCAGGCCGCCCTCGGCGCCGCCAAGACGGCCGCGCTGGTCTCGCCCTGAGGATCGCCCGATGCCTGGTACACTCGCTGCCGTTCCGGCCTTCGGACCTGCGACGCCCGAGATCCTGCTCGCGGCCAGCGCCCTCATCCTCCTCCTGTGGGGCGCGATCAAGGGCGAGCAGGCGGCGCGGGGCATCACCATCGCCTCGCTGCTGGTCATCCTGTTCGCCGCGGTCCTGGTGATGGCGCAGAGCGGCGCGAAGGTGACGACCTTCAACGGCTCCTTCGTCAACGACGCCTTCTCCCGCTTCATGAAGGTCGCGACGCTGATCGGCTCGGGCGTCGCCCTTGCCATGTCGATCGACTTTTTCCGCGCCGAGCGGATCGAGAAGTTCGAGTATCCGATCCTGATCATCCTCTCGACGCTCGGCATGCTGATGCTGATCTCGGCCGGGGACCTGATCGCCCTGTATCTCGGCCTCGAGCTGATGAGCCTCGCGCTCTACGTGGTCGCGGCGATCCACCGCGACAACCTGCGCGCGTCCGAGGCCGGCCTGAAGTACTTCGTGCTCGGTGCGCTGTCGTCCGGAATGCTGCTCTACGGCGCGTCGATCATCTACGGGATGACTGGCACGGTCTCCTTCGCCGGAATCGCCGCGACACTGAAGGATCATGGCTCGGTCGGCGTGATCTTCGGCCTTGTCTTTGTCATGGCCGGCCTGTCCTTCAAGATATCGGCCGTGCCGTTCCACATGTGGACGCCGGACGTCTACGAGGGCGCGCCGACGCCGGTCACCGCGTTCTTTGCCTCCGCGCCGAAGATGGCGGCCATGGCCCTGACGGTGCGGATCGTCATCACGGCCTTCCCCGGAATCGTCTCGCAGTGGCAGCAGATCATCGTCTTCGTCTCGATCGCGTCGATGATTCTGGGCGCCTTCGCCGCGATCGGCCAACGCAACATCAAGCGCCTGATGGCCTATTCCTCCATCGGCCACATGGGCTTCGCCCTCGTCGGCCTGGCGGCGGGCACCGCGACGGGCGTGCAGGGCGTGATCACCTACATGGCGATCTATCTCGCCATGACGCTCGGCACCTTCGCCTGCATCCTCGCGATGAAGCGCAAGGACGGGCAGGTCGAGGAGATCGAGCATCTCGCCGGTCTCGGCCGGACCAACCCCGCCATGGCCTTCGTGCTGGCGATGCTGATGTTCTCGCTGGCCGGCATTCCGCCGCTCGCCGGGTTCTTTGCCAAATGGTACGTCTTCGCCGCCGCCGTCGACGCGAAGCTCTACGCTCTGGCCGTGATCGGCATGCTGTCGAGCGCGGTCGGCGCGTTCTATTACCTGCGGATCGTCAAGATCATGTATTTCGACGAACCGGCCGAGACCTTCGTGCCGATGACGCCCGTGCTGAAGGGCGTGATCGGCGTGACGGGCGTGTTCAACGTCGCGTTCTGGCTGTGGCCCGCGCCGCTGGTCGCGGCCGCGACGGCCGCCGCCGCGTCGCTGTTCTGATGGCCGGGCCTGCCGGAAGACCGGGCAGCCCGTGACGCCGACGACGGCTTCGCTTCCTCCGGGCTATCGCTGCGAAACATTCGACAGCCTGGGGTCCACCAACGACGAGGCCTTGTCCCGCGCCCGCGCCGGTGACCCGGGTCGCCTCTGGATCGTCGCCCGCGAACAGGCGGTCGGGCGGGGCCGGCAGGGGAGGGTCTGGTCCTCCCCCCGCGGCAACCTCTATGCCAGCCTCCTGCTGGTCGATCCCTGTCCCGCGGCGGTATCTCCGCAACTCGGCTTCGTCGCGGGCGTTTCGCTGCACAAGGCTGCATCTGCCGTCACGGCGGCGCCCGATATCGCGCTGAAATGGCCCAACGATCTTCTGGTCGGCGGCGCCAAGGCATCCGGCATTCTTGTCGAAGGCGCGTCGCTGGCAGGCAGAGCGCTCGCCGTCGTCATCGGCATAGGCGTCAATGTTCGCCACGCCCCGCCGGACACGCCCTATCCCGCCACCACGCTCGCGAGCCGACGTCCGGACCTGGAGCCCGAGACGGTGTTTAGCGCCCTGGCCGCGGCCATGGCCGAGACGCTCGACCAGTGGCGCGCGGGCGACGGCTTTTCCGACGTCCGCCGGGCCTGGCTGGCCCGCTCGGGCGGTCTCGGAGGGCCTGTCACGGTGCGCCGCCCCGGCGGAGACGTCGCCGGCATCTTCAAGGATCTCGACCCCGACGGTCGATTGCTGCTGGACGTGGATGGGCGAACGGTGCCAATCGAAGCGGGAGACGTTTTCTTCAACAGGCCGCCCGGCGGCCGCTCCTGAGCCGTTCCCGCCATGGCTGGCGGGCTGCGGCACTTTTTCTTATCGCGCACGCCCCGAGTGCGGGCGCCAGGAAGGACGATCAACGCATGGCACGCGGCGCAGACGAACTGGTCTTCGTTCCCCTCGGCGGGGTGGGCGAGATCGGGATGAATGCCTCCCTCTACGGATTCGGCCCCAAGGAACGGCGGCGCTGGCTGCTCGTCGACTGCGGCGTCAGCTTCGCCGGGGACGACCTGCCCGGTATCGACCTCATCATCCCCGACATCCGGTTTCTGGAGGAGCGTCGCAAGGATCTCGAGGCCATCATCATCACGCACGCGCACGAGGATCACATCGGCGCGCTGATCGAGCTGTGGCCGCGGCTTCGCGCGCCGGTCTACGCGACGCAGTTCGCCGCCGACCTGCTCGACATCCGCCGCATGCAGGAGCCCGGTGCCGTCAAGGTCCCGATGACCGTCGTGGACCGCGGCAGCCGGCTCAATCTCGGACCCTTCGACGTCGAGTTCATCGCGATGGCGCACTCGATCCCCGAGTCGACCGCGCTGGCGATCCGCACGCCGGCCGGCACGGTGCTGCACAGCGGCGACTGGAAGATCGACCCGACCCCCGGCGCGGGCTGGGCGACGGACGAGAAGCGACTGGCCGAGATCGGCGACGAGGGCGTCCTCGCTCTGGTCTGCGACTCGACCAACGTGATCCGGGACGGCGTAAGCCCGAGCGAGGCCGATGTCGCCGCGACGCTGAAGGATCTGGTGGCATCCGCTCCGGGGCGCGTGGCGGTCACCACCTTCGCGTCCAACGTGTCGCGCATGCGGGCCGTCTGCGAAGCGGCCGCCGCGAACGGCCGCGAAGTCGTCGCCATCGGCCGTGCGATGGACCGTGTTCTCCAGGTCGCGACCGAACTGGGGTACATGGACGGGCTGCCGCCCGTCCGGGGCTCCGAGGCCTATGGCTATCTGCCGCGCGACAAGGTCGTCGCACTGCTGACCGGGAGCCAGGGGGAGCCGCGCGCCGCGTTGGCTCGGGTTGCCGAGGACCAGCATCCCGACGTCGCGCTGGCCCCGGGCGACCGGGTCATCCTGTCGTCCCGCACCATTCCGGGCAATGAGAAGGCGGTCGGCCGGATCGTCAACAATCTCATCCGCCAGGGTGTCGAGGTGATCACGGACAGGACGCATCTGGTCCATGTGTCCGGCCACCCCCGGCGCGGCGAACTGAAGCAGATGTATGGCTGGATTCGCCCGCAGGTGGCCCTTCCGGTGCATGGCGAGGCCCTGCATCTGCACGAGCACGCAGTGCTCGCGCGGTCACTCGGCGTGCCGCACGTCCTCGAGAGCGGTGACGGCGACATGATCCTGTTCGGTCCGGGGCGCCCGGGCGTCGTCGACCAGGTGCATTTCGGCCGCGTCTTCAAGGACGGCAATCTCTTCGTCAACGCTGCCGACTCCACGGTCGGCGAGCGCCGCCGGCTGTCCTTCGCCGGACTCGTGTCGGTCGCGGTCGTGCTCGACGGCAAGGGCGAGATCATCGGCGACCCGGCGTTCGAGATCAGCGGGTTGCCGCAGGCTTCGCGGAACGGCAAGCCTTTCGAGGACATTGTCGAGGACGCCGTGATCACGGTGCTCGAGGGGCTGTCCCGCCAGCGCCGGCGGGACACGGATCTGGTCGAGAATGCCATCGACCGGGCAGTGCGCTCCGCCGTCAACGAGGCCTGGGGCAAGAAGCCCACCTGCCACGTCCACGTCCTGGTGGTATAGCCGTTCGCCGAAAGACCATCGCGCCTTCGTCGCGCAAAGCGGCTAAGCGATGCCTTTCGGCAGGAGGGACAGATGATCGGCAGGCTCAACCACGTCGCCATCGCGGTGAAGGATCTCGCGGCGGCGACGAAGCTCTATCGGGACACGCTCGGTGCGAGCGTGTCGGAGGCATTGCCGCAGCCCGAGCACGGCGTAACGGTGGTGTTCATCGAACTGCCCAACACGAAGATCGAACTCCTCGAGCCGCTCGGCGAGGCATCGCCGATCGCGAAGTTCCTCGAGAAGAATGCGGACGGCGGCATTCATCACGTCTGCTACGAGGTGGATGACATCCTGTCGGCCCGCGACCATCTGAAGGCGGCGGGCGCGCGGGTTCTCGGCGACGGCAACCCCAGGATCGGGGCGCATGGAAAGCCGGTCCTGTTCCTGCACCCGAAGGACTTCAACGGCACGCTGGTCGAACTCGAGCAGGCGTAAGGAAAAGACGGGGCAGGCGAGGGGCAGTCACCCTCGTCGACCCGCCCGGAGAGCGTCATGAGCACGGCGGGAGCCATTGCCCTTTATTTCATCGTTTGGTGGATCACGCTCTTCGCGATCCTGCCGATCGGCGTCCGCAGCCAGCATGAGGACGGCAACATCGCGGCCGGCACGGAACCGGGGGCGCCGATGGCGCCGATGATGCTGAAGAAGGCGATATGGACCAGCCTTGCGGCGATCCCTGTCACCGCGCTGCTGTTCTACTGGATCGTCACCTTCGACTGACGCACGGCCGGCGGCACCGGGTTGCCAAAACGTGTGATCCGCCCGCTGTAACCATCCGTATGACAAAACAAAACAGGCAGGGCTTTCACCCTGCCTGCCATCAAGTTTGGAATGTCGACCCCCGCTTGCGCGTCAGCCATAAGGCGCCACTGCAATCAAAGGATCGTGCTGCCCTTCCCGGACATTTCGGCCGTCTTCCTCCCAAGACTTGGACCCGGATCCTGCGCCGGTTCACCAGCGTCGACCCTGTTGTTCTGGACGAGACTCATAGCCCAGCGTTTTCGCCCTGTCATCAATTTGTGCATGGGCAGGCGACAAAAAAAGCAATCTCCCGGAACCTGAAGAGATGCCTCGGCCGCAGGCTGCACAAGGCCTGGCCGGGGGATGCGAACCCGCTGCCGCCGGTGAGGCTGACGCGTTCTTCGGCACGCCCGCCTTGTGTTTTGTGCGGCTTTGGCTTTGATGGCTGTCCAGATTCCCGCCGCCCGCGCCCATTTGCAGCCGAGAGCCTCCATGCGCTTGTCCCGTTACTTCCTCCCCATCCTTCGCGAGACCCCGAAGGAGGCCGAGATCGTGTCCCACCGGCTCATGCTGCGGGCCGGCCTGGTGCGTCAGGAGGCCGCGGGGATCTACGCCTGGCTGCCGGCCGGACTGCGCGTGCTCAACAAGATCAACGCCCTCGTGCGCGAGGAGCAGAACCGGTCGGGGGCGATCGAACTCCTGATGCCGACCATCCAGTCGGCTGACCTGTGGCGCGAATCCGGGCGCTACGAGGCGTATGGCAAGGAAATGCTGCGCATCAAGGACAGGCACGAGCGCGACATGCTGTTCGGGCCGACCAACGAGGAGATGATCACCGAGATCTTCCGCGGATATGTGCGGTCCTACAAGGACTTGCCGCTCAACCTGTACCATATCCAGTGGAAGTTCCGCGACGAGATCCGCCCGCGCTTCGGCACCATGCGCTCGCGCGAGTTCCTGATGAAGGACGCCTATTCGTTCGACATCGACCAGGCGGAGGCTCGCCACTCCTACAACAAGATGTTCGTCGCCTATCTGCGCACGTTCCAGCGCCTCGGCCTGACCTCGATCCCCATGCGGGCGGACACCGGCCCGATCGGTGGCGACCTCAGCCATGAGTTCATCATCCTGGCGACCACGGGCGAGAGCGAAGTCTTCTGCGACAAGGCGGTCCTCGACCTGCCGGTCCCGCCCGTCGACACCGACTTCGACGACATCGCCGGCATCCAGTCCGTCGTGGACGCCTGGACCGCGCCCTATGCGGCGACCAGCGAGATGCACGACGCATCCGCCTTCGCTGCCGTCCCCGCCGAGCGCCAGGTGTCGGCACGCGGCATCGAGGTCGGCCACATCTTCTACTTCGGAACGAAGTATTCCGCGCCCATGAAGGCCGTCGTCGCCGGCCCGGACGGGCAGGAGCGCCCCGTCCACATGGGATCCTACGGCATCGGCCCGTCGCGACTGGCGGCGGCGCTGATCGAGGCGTCGCACGACGAGCAGGGCATCATCTGGCCGGACGCGGTCGCTCCCTTCCGCGTCGCCCTCATCAACCTGAAGGTCGGCGACAGCAGCTGCGACGCCGCATGCGAGACGCTCTACCGCGCGCTCGGCGCCCGCGGCGTCGATGTGCTCTACGACGATCGCGAGGAGCGTCCCGGCGCCAAGTTCGCGACGGCCGACCTCGTTGGCATGCCGTGGCAGGTCCTCGTCGGGCCGAAGGGGCTGGCGGAGGGCAAGGTCGAGCTCAAGCGCCGCGCGACGGGCGAACGCACGCTGATGTCCATCGAGGACGCCGTGGTCAACCTGGCAGCGTGACGCCCATGACCGACGCCGCCGTCCCCGATCGCGGGCCCACCGGAACCGGGCCTTTCGCCCGGTTCGAGTGGATGGTGGCGCTGCGCTATCTGCGCGCCCGCCGAAAGGAGGGCTTCATCTCCGTGATCGCGGGCTTCTCCTTCGCCGGCATCATGCTCGGCGTGGCGACCCTCATCATCGTGATGTCGGTGATGAACGGCTTCCGCAGCGAGTTGCTGAACAAGATCGTCGGCCTCAACGGCCACATCTTCATCGGCGGAATCGACAAGCCGCTGACCGACTACGGCGAGGTCGCCACCCAGCTGAACCGCATCCCCGGCGTCCGCTTCGCCTTCCCGCTGGTCGAGGGCCAGGCTCTGGCCTCCTCGCAGGCCAATGCCGGCGGCGTGCTCGTGCGTGGCGTCCGGGAAGCCGACATCAAGCGGATCCCCGCCATCGGCGAGACGATCCGCGCCGGCGGACTGGACGGGTTCGACCGGTCCGGCGGCGTCGCCATCGGCCGGCGACTGGCCGAGCAGCTCTTCATCCGGCCCGGCGACACGCTGACCCTCACCGCGCCCAAGGGGGCGGAGACCCCCTTCGGCATCACCCCGCGCGTCAAGAGCTATCCCGTCGTGGCCGTGTTCGAGGTCGGCATGTCCGAGTTCGACGCCGGCTTCGTCTACATGCCGCTCACCGAGTCGCAGGGCTTCTTCAACCGCGACGGCGATGTCACGGCGATCGAGCTGTTCCTCGATCGGCCCGAGGCGATCGAGGAGGCGCGCCAGGCCATCGAGACGGCGATCGAGCGGCCGATCGTGATTTCCGACTGGCGCCAGCGCAACAAGACGTTCTTCGGCGTCCTGGAGGTCGAGCGCAACGTCATGTTCCTCATCCTCATGCTGATCGTCATCGTCGCGGCGCTCAACATCGTGTCGGGCCTCATCATGCTGGTGAAGGACAAGAGCGCCGACATCGCGATCCTGCGGACCATGGGCGCGACGCGCGGCGCGATCATGCGCATCTTCCTCATCACCGGCGCGGCGATCGGCATCGTCGGCACCCTGGCCGGTTTCCTGCTCGGGCTCGTCGTCAGCCTCAACGTCGAGTCGATCCGCGCCTTCGTCTCCGGCCTGACGAACACGAACCTCTTCCCGGCCGAGTTCTATTTCCTGAGCCGGCTCCCGTCGGAGGTGAACCCGCGGGAGGTCGCCACCATCGTGATCATGGCGATGGTGCTCTCGCTGATCGCCACCCTCTATCCCTCCTGGCGCGCCGCCCGGCTCGATCCGGTCGAGGCGCTGCGCTACGAGTGAGCCCGATGGCCCAGCGCTACCCCGATCCCGCTCTCTACGTCTACGAGGTCGAGCGCCGCTTCAAGGAAGGCGAGGGGAGCCTCGACATCCTGAAGGGCGCCTCCCTGGCCGTATGGGCGGGCCAGTCCGTCGCGCTCATCGCCCCCTCCGGCACTGGCAAGTCGACCCTCCTGCAGATCGCAGGTCTGCTCGAGAAGCCGGATGCTGGCGAGGTCTATGTCGGCTCGCGCGCCACGGTCGACCTTGCCGACGACGCCCGTACCGCGATCCGCCGGATCGACATCGGCTTTGTCTACCAGGCGCACCACCTGCTGCCGGAGTTCTCGGCGCTCGAGAACGTCATGCTGCCGCAGCTCCTGCGCGGCCTGTCGAAGTCGGAGGCGGCGGAGCGGGCGAGCGGGCTGCTCGCCTATCTGGGCCTCGGCGAGCGGCTGCGCCATCGACCGTCCGAACTGTCCGGCGGCGAGCAGCAGCGCGTCGCCATCGCTCGCGCCGTCGCCAACGCGCCTCGGGTGCTGCTGGCCGACGAGCCGACCGGCAACCTCGACCCGCACACCTCCTCGCACGTCTTCGACACGCTCATCGCGCTCGTGCGCCAGACCGGGTTGGCCGCCGTCATCGCCACCCACAACCTCGAACTGGCGTCCCGCATGGACCGGAGGGTCACATTGCGGGAGGGCAAGGTCGTCGAACTGGCCTGAATCAGGCCCCCTGTCCTGAACTCGGGCCCCTTTCCCGATCTCCCTGTGTGCCGGCGCACAGATCCGTAACGCTCCCTGTTGCAGTAGGAACAAAAATGGAACATGATGCGTCCATCGGATGAACATGGAGGGTTCCATGCTGCGCTTGATCGTCGAGGACGTCGCTGAACTGGCTTCGCTTGCCGCCTTCGTGGGGGCCGTGCTGTTCTGGGCGAAGGGTTTCGCCATGTAGGGTGAATGCAGCGTCGCGCCGATCGGTGGCATTGTCCCCATCGCATGCGTGACGTCGTCTGGACCGGGAGGGCAGGGCGCGCGATCATCGCGGTCCTCCCGGGAGATCCAGCGTGAGTCGCATTCTTCGGAACGTCGGTTTCGTGCACTTGCACGTGCATTCGTCCTTCTCGCTGCTGGAAGGCGCGCTGCGGATCGACGACCTGAAGAAGCTGGCGCTCAAGGACCACATGCCGGCGCTGGCCCTGACGGACACCAACAATCTCTTCGGCGCGCTGGAGTTCTCCGAGAAGCTGTCGGGCGCCGGCATCCAGCCGATCGTCGGCATCGAGCTCGCGGTCGAAACCGGCGACGAACCGCCTCGCCGGGGCGGCGGCCCCGTTCCCAACCGGCCGGGCATCGTCCTCCTGGGCATGAACGCGCAGGGCTATGCCAACCTGATGAAGCTGGGCTCGCGCGCCTTTCTCGGCCCCGCGCCGGGCGAGCCGCCCCATGTGCCGCTGTCCGCCGTCCTCGAGGCATCGGACGGCCTCATCGCGCTCACCGGCGGACCCGACGGGCCGATCGATCGCGCCATCGCGGCCGGCAGGCCCGACCTCGCGCTCGCCCGCGTCGAGGCCCTGCACGCCGCGTTCGGCGACCGGCTTTACGTCGAGGTCCAGCGCCACGGGATCGACGAGGAGCGTCGCGTCGAGCCGGAGTTGCTCGACATCGCCTATCGCAAGGGCATTCCGATCGTTGGCTCGAACGAGCCGTTCTTCGCCAAGGCCGACGACTACGAGGCCCACGACGCGCTTCTCGCCATCGCCGAGGGGCGGCTTGTCAGCGATCCGGAGCGCCGGCGCCTGACGCCGCGCCATGCGTTCGCCACCCGCGAGGAGATGGTGAAGCTCTTCGCCGACCTGCCGGAAGCGTGCGTCAACACGGTCGAGGTCGCCATGCGCTGCACCTACCGGCCGCGCACCGGCAAGCCCATCCTGCCGCGCTTCACCACCGGGGCGGACGGGGAGGGCGCGGACGTCGTGGCCGCGGAGGCGGCGGAGTTGCGCCGTCAGGCCAAGGCAGGCCTCGCGGCGCGTCTCGCCGCGCACGGTCCCGCGCCCGGGCTCACGACGGACGACTACGAGGAGCGGCTGGACTTCGAGCTCAACGTCATCGAGCGCATGAAGTATCCGGGCTACTTCCTCATCGTGGCCGACTTCATCCAGTGGGCGAAGGCGAACGACATTCCGGTCGGGCCGGGCCGCGGCTCGGGTGCGGGCTCGCTGGTCGCCTATGCCACCACCATCACCGACCTCGATCCGCTGCGTTTCGGGCTGCTGTTCGAGCGCTTTCTCAATCCCGAGCGCGTCTCGATGCCGGACTTCGACGTCGACTTCTGCCAGGAGCGGCGCGACGAGGTCATCCGCTACGTGCAGGCGCGCTACGGGCTGGACCGCGTGGCGCAGATCATCACCTTCGGCACCCTGCTGGCCCGCGGCGTCATGCGGGACGTCGGGCGTGTGCTGTCCATGTCCTACGGGCAGGTCGACAAGCTCACCAAGCTCGTGCCGCAGAACCCGGCGAACCCGGTGACGCTCGCGCAGGCCCTGGAGGGCGAGCCCCGTCTGCGCGCGGCGGCGGAGGAGGAGCCGGTCGTCGGGCGCATGCTCGAGATCGCGCAGAAGCTCGAAGGGCTCTATCGCCACGCCTCCACCCACGCCGCCGGCATCGTCATCGGCGACCGGCCGCTCGACGAACTCGTGCCGCTCTACCGCGACCCGAAGTCGGACATGCCGGTCACGCAGTTCAACATGAAGTGGGTGGAGCCGGCCGGCCTCGTGAAGTTCGACTTCCTCGGGCTGAAGACGCTCACTGTTCTCAAGACCGCCGTGAACCTGCTCAAGCAACGCGGCATCGTCATCGATCTCTCGGCCATACCGCTGGACGACAAGCGGACCTACGAGATGCTCGGCCGCGGCGAGACGGTGGCGGTGTTCCAGGTGGAATCGGCGGGCATGCGCAAGGCGCTCGTCGAGATGCGGGCCGACCGCTTCGAGGACATCATCGCGCTGGTCGCGCTGTATCGCCCCGGTCCCATGGCCAACATCCCCGTCTATTGCGCGCGCAAGCACGGCGAGGAGCAGGCGGACTACATGCACCCCAAGCTGGAGGGCGTGCTGAAGGAGACGCAGGGCGTCATCATCTACCAGGAGCAGGTGATGCAGATCGCCCAGATCCTGTCCGGCTATTCGCTGGGAGAGGCGGATCTGCTGCGCCGCGCCATGGGCAAGAAGATCAAGGCGGAGATGGACGCCCAACGGGTTCGTTTCGTCACCGGCGCGGTCGAGCGCGGCATCGAGAAGGAGCAGGCCGACACGATCTTCGACCTGTTGGCGAAGTTCGCGGATTACGGCTTCAACAAGTCCCACGCGGCGGCCTACGCGCTCGTCGCCTACCAGACCGCGTATCTCAAGGCCAACCACCCGGTCGAATTCCTCGCCGCGTCGATGACGCTCGACATGTCGAACACCGACAAGCTGTCGGAATTCCGCCGGGAGGCGCAGCGCCTTGGCATCCGCGTCGAGCCGCCGTCGGTCAACCGCTCCGGCGTCACCTTCGAGGTGCACCAGGACGCCGACGGGACGCTGGCCATCCGCTATGCCCTGGCCGCCGTGAAGGGCGTCGGCGCCCATGCGGTCGAGAGTGTCGTCGGCGCCCGCGCGGACGGTCCGTTCCGCGACCTCGCCGACTTCGCGCGCCGCATCAATCCCCGTCACGTCAACAAGCGGACGCTGGAGAGCCTCATCGCCGCCGGCGCTCTCGATCCCATCGAGCCGGACCGCGCCCGTGCGACCGCCGCGCTCGATGCGATCCTGGCGTCGGCCAACCGGGCGCAGGAGGAGGCGGTGGCCGGGCAGTCGGACATTTTCGGCGGCAGCGGCGAGCCGGAGCCGCTGCGCGTGCAGCCCTACGAACCGTGGACCGGCGCCGAGCGCCTGCAGCGCGAATACGACGCCATCGGCTTCTTCCTCACCGGCCATCCGCTGGACGACTACGAGCATGTTCTCCAGCGGCTGCGCGTCCAGCGCTGGAGCGATTTCGCCCGCGCCGTGAAGGCGGGCGCCTCCATGGGCCGCGTCGCGGCCACCGTGCTCGACCGGCAGGAGCGGCGCACCAAGTCGGGCTCGAAGATGGGCATCCTCGCCCTGTCGGACCAGAGCGGACATTTCGAGGCGATCCTGTTCCAGGAAGGCCTGAACCAGCTCCGCGACGTGCTCGAGCCGGGCAGGGCGGTCGTCCTCACCGTCCAGGCGTCGGCCGAGGGCGAGGAGGTCCGTGCCCGCATCGTCGCCGCGGAACCGCTCGACAAGGCGGCCGCCAAGCTGCCGTCCTCGCTGCGGATCTTCCTGCGCGACGAGCGTCCGCTGGCGTCTATCAACGAGCGCCTGAAGGAGCGGGGCGACGGCGAGGTCGCCCTCATCCTGATGGTCGACGGCGGCCAGCGCGAGGTCGAGGTGAAACTCCCCGGCCGCTTCAAGGCCACGCCGCAGGTGGCGGGCGCCATCAAGGCGGTCCCGGGTGTCGTCGCCGTCGAATACGCCTGATCGCCGCCAAGAGGCCCCGCGCTGCCCCGAACCGTCGAACGAGCGCAGCCCATTCGGCCCTCCACCGTCATCCCCGGGCTCGTCCCGGGGATCCACGGCTGCCCACGGCGCCGCAGAGCCGTGGATGGCCGGGCCGGGCCCGGCCATGACGGTGGGGTGA
>CAZJCW010000108.1:0-13264 GCA_964544365.1 uncultured Alsobacter sp. | reverse complement strand
CGCCCGCCGAAGGCTGCGAGGGCCCCAAGGAGAAAGCCCGCGACCAGCGAGATCGACACGGCTCCCACGGCGACCATCAGCGAGACCCGGCCGCCTTCGAGAAGCCTCGCGAAGACGTCGCGTCCGACGCCGTCCGTGCCGAGCCAGTGCCGCGCACCCGGCGGCTTGTTCAGGGCGAGAAGGTCGATGGCGTTGGGCGAGAGGCCGAGCAGCGGCGGCGCCAGCAGGATCGTGCCGACGAGGCAGACGAGCAGGACGAGGCCGGCCATGGCGGCGGGGTTGCCGGCGAAGCGGCGCAAGGCCCGTCCCGCCGGACTCTCCCGGAACGCGGGCCGCAGGGTCTGGATGCCCGCGGTCATGCGATCTTGATCCGCGGATCGACGACCGCGTAGGCGATGTCGGTGAGGATGTTGGCGGCCAGCACGCAGGCGCCGACGACGAGCGTGGCGGCCATGATGACGGGGTAGTCGCGGGCTTCCACCGCGTTGATCAGCATCAGGCCCATTCCCGGCCAGTTGAAGACGCTCTCGATGAAGATCGCGCCGCCAACGGCGGTGCCCAGCGTCGAGCCGATCAGGGTCAGGACGGGGAGCAGCGCGTTGCGGACCGCGTGCTTCACGATCACCCGGACCTCGCGGACGCCTTTCGAGCGGGCGGTGCGGACATAGTCCTGGTTCAGCACCTCCACCAGCGAGGCGCGCATGTAGCGCATGATCAGCGCGGCGTGGCCGATGGAAAGCAGAAGCGCCGGCAGGACGAGGTGACGGAGCAGATCCACCGTCGACGGCGGCAGTCCGGGCGTGCGCATCCCGCCCGAGGGCGCCCAGCGCAGCGTGACGGAAAAGACGAAGAGCCCGACCAGCGCCGTCAGGAAGGCCGGGCTCGAGATGCCGATGAAGGCCGGCAGGGACAGGGCATGGTCGATCCAGCGACCGCGAAAGACCGCGCAGACGATGCCCACCGTGATGCCGACGACGATGGCGACGAACAGTCCTGATCCCATCAGGAGCAAGGTCGCCCCGATCCGGTCGAGCAGGAGCCGTGCGATCGGCTCATGGTTGCGCTGGAGCGAATAGCCCAGGTCGCCGGAGAGCACCTGCTTCAGCCAGGCGACGTACTGCACGGGGATCGGGCGGTCGAGACCGAGGCGGGCTCGCGTGGCGGCGAGTTCCGTGGCCGTGAGCGGCACCGACGGATCGAGATAGGCATCGACCGGATCGCCCGGCGTGAGGCGCAGCAGGATGAAGACCAGCATGCTGAGCGCGAGCAGCATGACGAGGCCGACCCCGATCCTGCGGAGGATGTAGATGCCCATCGGCGGGAGGATTCCGGAACGGAAAGGCGCCGCCGGCCGGGACGGCCGGCGACGCGGGGCCCATCAGGGAGCGAGCGACCAGGTCTGCGCCTTCTGGTCATACGGTCCGCCGGCGGGGGCCGGCAGCCAGGTCAGGTTGGCCTTCGTCGAGACGACGCCGTAGCGCTTCGCGACCCACATCGTCCCCCAGGGGACGGACTTGTTCATGGCGCGGCACACGTCCTGGTAGCGGGCGGCGAGCTTGCCGTCGTCCGTCTCGGCGAGGGCGGCATCCAGCGCCGCCGTCACTTCGGCGTTGCGCACGCGCGCCACGTTTCCGCCGGCCGGGGGGATCTGCTTCTCGTTGATGGCGACGTTGATGCCGGACGGGTCCGGGCCGATCTGGATGCCGGCATACACGACGGGGTACTGCGTCCAGTCGGGCTGCTGCGCATAGACCGTGCCGTTGTAGGTGGGGACATCCACCGCCTTGGGCACGATGTTGATCCCGACCTGCGCCAGCATGGCCTGCATCGCGGCCATGATGTTCACCTGCTGGGGCGAGGTGTAGTAGCTCAGCAGCGTGATCGGCTTCGCGCCGTTGATCTGGTCCCAGCCCGCCTCCTTCAGCAGGGCCCGGGCCTTCTCCGGACTGTAGGCATAGGGTTCGATCCCCGAAGGCACGAGGTGGTCCGCCACATAGGCGCAGTTGGCGGCCTTGGCCGCGCCGCCGAACAGGCTCTGGATGATGGCGTTGCGGTCGATGGCGTGCATCACCGCCTTGCGGACGCGCTCGTCCTTCCACAACGGGGCGTCGCCGTTGAAGCCGAGATAGTTGACGACATAGCTGTCGCCCTCGACGACGCGGAACGCCGGGTTGTTGGCGAAGGTCTTGGCGTCATCCGCCTCGACATAGCTGACGTGGATCTCGCCGGCCTTCAGGGCCGCCGCCGCACTGGCGGTGGTCTTGAAATAGCGGTTCACGAGGCCGTCGACCTTCGGCTTCCCGCCGCGGTAGTCGGCATTGGCCGCGACCTCGACATACTGGTCGGTCTCGTACTTGACGAACTTGAAGGGACCGGTGCCGACCGGGGACTTGGACCACCACTCGTTCTTGGCGATCGCGTCGACCGGAATGGCGGACAGCTGGTGGGCAGGCAGCATCATCAGCTTCGTCAGCGTGTCCATGAGGCCGGCATTGCCCTGCGACAACCGGATCACCGCCGTCTGCGCGTCGGGGGTCTCGACCTCCTTCACCGCCGCGAGACGCGCGGCGAAGACGGAGCCGGCCTTCGCATCCTTGGCGAGGCCGATGGTGAACTTGACGTCGGCCGAGGTGAAGGGCTTCCCGTCGTGCCACTTGGCGTCGGGCGCGAGCTTGAACGTGTAGGTCAGCTTGTCCGGGCTGACCTGCCAGCTCGTGGCGAGCGCCGGCGCGAGCTTCTCGAGCTTCGCGTCGTACACGATCAACGGCTCGAAATAGACGCTGAGCCAGGTGAACCCGGCGCTTGCCGCCATCGGGTTGAAATTGCCCGGAAAGCCACCGGGACCCACGTCGAACCCGCCGCTGATCACGGTCTTCTGCGCCATCGCCGGCGCGGTCATCAGGCACGCGGCCGCCGTGCCCAGCACGAGCGCCAGCCGGCGCGACATCCTCCCGAATTCAGACATCTGTCTCCTCCCCTTTGGTGGTTGCTGCCGTGTCCCCGGCCTTCGCGGCCGCCAGGACGCTGGCGATGCCGCGGTAGTGAATGGCAAGCCGCTCGCGCGCCTGTTCGACGTCGCGGGCTGCGACCGCGGCGACGATCGCGTCGTGATCGCGCCAGGTCTGTATCGGATCCGGATTCTCGGTGTTGAAGAAGTCGGCGGCGCGGTCGAAGGCCAGCCAGAAGACTTCGATCAGCCGGATCAGCATGCGGTTGTCGAGGCAGCGGAACAGCACGGCGTGGAACCGCTGGTCTTCCGCTGCGAAGCTCTCGCCCTTGACGGCGCGGCGACGCATGGCTCCCGTGATCTCGCGCAGTTCGGCGAGGTCTTCCGGCGGCATGCGCTCGATGGCGGGGCCGATCATCGCCGTCTCGAGGGTGCGGCGGATCTCGATGATCTCCTCGATGTCGCGCAGCGACCGGCCAAGCCCGTAGGGCAGGTTGTCGATCAGCGCATCCAGCGAGAAATCGCGCACGAAGACGCCGATTCCGCGCCGCGTCTCGAGCATTCCCAGGGACTCCAGCGCCTTGATCGCTTCCCTGACGGAATTGCGACCCACGCCGAGGCTTCGGGCCAGGTCACCCTCGGCAGGGAGCGGGTCGCCGCCCTGCAGCGCATTGTCGGTGATGAAGCGCTTCAGGCTCTCCTGCACGCTGACATGCAGAAGCGGAGGTCGATTCAAGGGCTTCAGCGCGTGCGGCTGCGACACGTCCGCGGTCCTTCCCGGTCCGGCGGCGGCCTGGCCGCGACGCCTTGTCGATGACGCTATTGACTTGTAGGATATCCGTCAACATCAACCGGACCGTGGCCATGGCCGACGTCGTTTTCCTGGGCCTCTCGCACTGGCATGTTCCGATGCATGTCGCGGCCGCGCGCCGGCTCGGCCTGACGGTCTCGGGCTGGGATGGCGATCCGGGCATCGCTCAGGCCTGGTCCCAGCGGGAGGGTGCGCGCTGCCACGCCACCATCTCCGATGCGCTGGCCGCGCGCTCGCTGCTCGCGGTCGTCACCGGTACGCCGCTCGAAATGGCACCACGGGTGATGGCGGCCGCGGCCGCAGGCATACCGGTGCTGGTCGAGAAGCCCGTGGCGCCCGGTGCCGCCGCGCTGCGCCCCGTGGTCGAACGGGCGCGGGCCATGGGCGCATGGATTGCCGTCGCCCTTCCTCATCACGCCGGCCCGCTCGCCAGCGCCTCGCAGGGCCATGCGCGGCATCTCTCCGTTCGGCTGATGAACGGCCGCCCGGGCCGGTACCGCGACTGGGGTTCGCCCTGGATGCTCGACCCGGCGGTCGGCGGAGGCGGTGCGCTCCGCAATCTCGGCGTGCACGGGATCGACCTCGCCTGCACGCTCCTCGGCCCGGGGCTGACGGTGAACCATGCCAGGCTGGCGTACTGGCACGGGGAGGCCGTCGAGGACCATGCCGTGGTTCATCTCCTGTCGCCGGACGGTGCCTCGGCGACCGTCGAGGCCGGCTATCTCCACCCGGACGATGCGGGCAGCGACTTCGAGGCACGGCTCGTCACGCGCGACGCCCTTCTCATCGACACGGGCGAGGCCCTGGTTCGACACGCGGCGGACGGATCGCCGGAGCGCTTGCCCGTGACGCCCCAGCCGCGGCGCTACGACGACCTCATGGCGGACGTCGTCGCCCGCCTGCGGGACGGCCGCGCGCCGGCGGCCGATCTCGGCGATCTTCTCGAGGCCATGGCCCTGATCGACGCAGCCTACGCCGTCGCGGGGCGGGCATGAGGTCGTCGAACGGCGAGATCGGGATCGGGATCATCGGCGCCGGATGGTTCGGCGAGCGCCACGCCGTCGCCCTGCGGGACGCCGGAGGTTTCCGGCTGGTGGCCGCGTGCCGGGACGATGCGGACGGCCTCGACGCCTTCACCCGGCGTTTCGGCGGCCGCGGCCACCGGCACGTCGAGGCGCTGCTGGCCGATCCGTCGGTCGATGCCGTCGTCGTCGCGACGCCCCACGATCTGCACGAGCATAGTGCCGTCGCGGCGGCCCGCGCGGGAAAGCCGATCCTCCTCGAGAAGCCGATGGCGCCGACACTGGCGGCCTGCGATGCCATCGCCGCGGCAGCGGTCGCAGCGGGGGTGCCGCTGTTGATCGGCCACACGCAGCGCTTCGCCGCGCCCGTCGTGGCCGCCAGGTCAGTCGTGGCGTCCGGGGCGCTGGGCGCCGTCCGGTTCGGCTCATCCAGCATGGTGAAGCTCTGGATGGAAGCCAACCGCCGGCCCTGGCACCTGACCACCGCGACCGGCGGCGGGATGCTGATGACGGCCGGAATCCACGCCCTCGACCGCCTGCTCTGGCTGATGGATGCCCCGGTCCGTTCCGTCTACGCCGTCGCCGGAGCCGCCTTCCATGTGCAGGAAGCCGACGACACGGCCCTGATGCTGCTGACCTTCGAGGGCGGGGGCGCCGCCACCGTGACGAGCATCGCCTACCGCGACGGGGCACCCTTCGGCGGCACCGAACTCGTGTGCGATCAGGGCGTCGTGATCCTCGACCCGGCAGGGTCGCTCCGGATCGGTCGGGGCGGACACTGGGAGGCGGTCGCGCTGCCGGCCGCGGACGACGTCATGGCGGACGCCCTCGTCGCGGAATGGCGGGCGTTCGGACGCCTGCTGCGCGAGGGCGGGCCGAATCCGTCCGATGCCGCCTCCGCGCGCCGGACCGTCGCCTGTATCGTCGCCGCTCTCGAATCGGCCCGGACCGGCCTGCCCGTCATGGTGGATCATGGCCCTGAACTCCGTCCTTGAGCGCCTGCGCGGAGGCCTCGTCGCGTCGTGCCAGCCCGTCCCCGGCGGGCCCACCGATGGCGAGGCCTTCGTCGTCGCCTTTGCCCTGGCGGCGCGGGACGGCGGCGCGCGCGGCCTGCGGATCGAGGGTGTCGCGAACGTGCGCGCCGTCGCGGCCGCCTGCGATCTCCCCGTCATCGGGCTCGTGAAGCGCGACCTGCCGGGAAGCGACGTCCGCATAACGCCCTTCCTCGGCGATGCCGTGGACCTTGCGCGTGCCGGCGCCACCATCGTGGCCTTCGACGCGACCGATCGCCCACGCCCGACACCGGTTGCGGATCTCGTTGCCGCCATTCATGCCGGGAACGCCTTGGCGATGGCGGACGTCGCGACGCTGGATGAAGCGCGGGCGGCCCTGGCCGCGGGTGCCGACATCGTCGGCACCACGCTTGCCGGCTATGTCGGTCCGGGGCCGGTGCCCGAGGCTCCGGATCTCGGCCTGGTCCGCGCCTGCGGGAAGCTGGGCGCGCCGCTCCTTGCCGAAGGCCGCTACAACGAACCCCGGCTGGCCGCCGCGGCGATCCGCGCGGGGGCCGACGCCGTCGTCGTCGGCTCGGCCATCACCCGCCCGGAATACGTGGCCCGTTGGTTCGCCGACGCGATCCGGCAGGCAAGGCCGCGGCCGGTGCTGGCTCTCGACATCGGCGGGACGAAGATCGCGGTGGCCGTCGTGGACGGCGCGCACATCAGGTGCCGCCAGCAGGTGCGCACGGACCCCGCCGCCGGGCCCGATGCCTGGATCGACGCCGCCCGGACCGTCGCTCGCGATTGGAGCGAGGATTGGCACGCGGTTGCAGCCGCCGTCTCGGGCCTTGTCGAGCAGGGGTGCTGGAGCGCGGTCAGCGAAGGCATGCTCGCGATCCCGCCACGGTATCCGCTCGTCGAACGGCTGAACGTCGCCTTCGGTCGTCCGGCGCTGGCCCTCAACGACGCGCAGGCGGCGGCCTGGGGAGAGCACGTGCACGGCGCAGGCGCGGGTCGAGACCTGGCCTTCCTCACGGTATCGAGCGGCGTCGGTGGCGGTTTCGTCGTGGGGGGGCGCCTGGTCCAGGGGCGCGATGGCCTCGCGGGCCATGTCGGCCAGATGATGTCGTCGAACGGAGAAACGCTGGAGGCGAACTGCTCCGGGTTCGCACTGGCGCGGGCGGCCGCGCGGAGCGGTCGCGATGTCGACGCGCGGGCCGTGTTCGAGGCCGCCGACCGCGGCGAGGCCTGGGCCGGCGCGGTCATCGATGCCGCGACGACCCATCTCGCACAGGGGCTCGTCACGCTGCAGTTCCTCCTCGCCCCCCCGGTCACCGTCATCGGCGGCGGTGTCGGGCTGGCGGACGGATTCATCCGGCGCGTCGAGGCCAAGCTGGCATCCGTTCCCGACCTGTCGCGGCCGACGCTTGTGCAGGCTGCGCTGGGCGCCGACGCGGGACTGGTGGGAGTTGCGGACCACGCCGCGATGTCCGGGGGGCAGGGCGCCATTGGTTAGGCCCGGCTCGCCGCCAGCCTGGTCCGGCTCCCGCGCCGGACCCTGTGATCGGATGGGGCGAGCGGAGGGTCAGCCCGTCCCGCCGCTCGTGGCCGCCTGCTCGCGATAGAACGCGGCGATCACCTCGAACGCCAGCTTTCGCGTGGCCTTGTCGTCGGCGATCAGCCCCTTGCGGTTCCAGCCGCGCTGGTAGCGCGTCTGCCGCCTCGGCGAGCGGAAGTCATACAGCAGCCACGGGAAGAAGCCGCGGATCCATGGCACGTCGCGCACGATCGCGATCTGGTCGCGGAACACCGCGGCCTGGCAGTCCTCCGTGAAGAGCTGGCGTTCGCCGCCGCGATGTCCGGCGAGCGCGTCCGCGCCGACCTCGCTGATGACGACCGGACGGTCCGGTTCGGAGTTGGCGATCAATCGCTCGAGCCCTGTCATGTCGGGCTCGTACCAGCCGAAGTACTCGTTCAGGCCGATGACATCCAGGTGCGCCGCGAGGCGGTCCTCGATCCGGAACGCCTCACGGTTGATGAGGCACGCGGCGGCGACGAGGCGGGTCGGGTCGACGCGGCGCACGGCGGCCGCGAGACCGCTCATGAAGGCGTAGCGGGCATCGGTGTCGGCGTTCTCGTTGCCGACTCCCCACAGCACCACGGACGCCCGGTTGCGGTCGCGGCGGATCATCTCCACCAGCTGGTTCTCGGCGTCGGCATAGGTGTCCGGATTGGCGAAGTCGATCGCCCAGTACACCGGCACCTCCTCCCACAGCATCACCCCTTCCTCGTCGGCGATGCGGGCCACACGCTCGTGGTGGGGATAGTGGGCGAGGCGCAGGATGTTGCAGCCCAGTTCGCGCGCATGGCGGAACCGGCGTCGCACGTCCTCCTCGCTGCTCGCGCGCCCGAGGACCGCGTCGTCCTCATGCACGCAGACCCCGCGCAGCCAGAGCGGCTCGCCGTTCAGGAGGATCTCGCGTCCGGCCCGGCGGATCTCGCGGAAGCCGACGCGGTCGCTGATCGTGTCGTCTCCGAACCGCACGGTGACGTCATGGAGGCGCGGAGAGGATGGCGACCAGAGTGCGGGCGCGGCGTCGATCACCAGCGCACCCCGGCCGGCGGTGACGGCCATGCCCGCCTTGATGCCGAGCTCCGGAATCGCGACTTCGGCGGTCCCGTCCACCGGCTCGCAGAGCGTCAGGTCCACGCAGATGCGGGAGAAGGTCCCGTCCGGCACCAGCGCGATGCCGCAGTCGCGGATGAACACGCGCGGGAGGGGGATGAGGGCCACCTCGCGGTAGAGGCCGCCATCGTTGTGCCAGTCGAAGTGATGCATCGGCACGCGGTCGGCGCGGCGCCGGTTGTCGACCTGGATCTGGAGCCGGTTGTCTCCGACCCGGAGGGCCTCCGTGAGATCGACGAAGAACGGCGTCGAGGCGCCGCGGTGCGAGGCGAGGAAGGTTCCGTTGAGGAAGACCCGCGCCTCGTAATTGGCGGCGCCGACGCGCAGCACCAGCCGCTCCCGTCCCGGCGTGGGCGCGTAGGCGAAGCTGCGGGTGTACCAGCCGGCACCCTCGAAGTACGTCCACTCCGGCCGCTGCACGGTCCAGCAGGACGGGACGGGCACGGTTGCCGTCTCGTCGAGATCGTAGTCGCGCGGCTTCGTCCACTGCGAGATCGGCATGGAGTCGTCGGCGAACCATCCCTGGCGCAACCCCTCGTCGAACAGGTCGGGGACGAAGAGCCAGTCGCCATCGAGCGGCATCGTGTCCCGGCCTGCCATCGCGACCATGTCGCCGGCGCCGACCCGGCGTCTCGCATACGGGGCTGCGTAGTCCTCGTCGTGCAGGTGCGCGAAGGGGTCCTCGACCCGGTTGCCGGTCACGCCTGCGGATCCTTCCTGTAGCCGATGCCGACCATGCGGCGGAAGCGCCACTGCCGCCAGCCGGGCCACAGATGGTCGGCGATCATCGCGATGGCGATCCAGCGGAACCACGTGGAGAAGGTGTTGGACAATCCCTGAGGCTCCTCGTAGCCGCGCACCCAGCCGTCCTGCCGTCGCGTGCCGGCACGAACGTCGGGAAAGCCGCCATCCGGATTCTGGAATGCCAGGAGGTGGGGCAGGAGGGCGCGCAGCCAGCGGCGGATGTCGTCCCGCCGATGGTCCGTGAGCATCGCGCCGTGCACCAGGAGATCGACGAGATCGACGTCGATGCAGGCGCTGTCCACCGCAGGCGGTTGCGACAGGGCGTAGTCGATGGCCTTGTCCTGGTAGGGAAGCGCGCGGCCGGTCGCGTACCAGAGATGGAAGTTGTGCATCGACCCGGCCATGGCGTGCAGCAGGCGAACCGGATCGCTGGCCTGCCCGACGCCCCAGAAGCCGGTGGCAGGTTCCTGGAGCCTGTCGTGCCAGTCGAACATCAGATCCAGGGCGTGGCGGGCGGCTTCACGGTCGGACGCCGTGCCGTGGTGGCCCAGCAGCAGGAGGAAGCTGCCGAGATTGACGATGTTGTTGCCCTCCTGCCATGGGTCGCGCAGGTCCCGCCGCGCGAGCCAGGCCTCCAGTCTCAGCGGATCCAGCCAGGGCCGGGCGAAGTCGACGACGGGCCGGCGCGCGGGCGCGAGGGCCTGGATCGCGCCGAGGCTGTAGTTCGTGACGTGGAAGTCGATATAGCCCCAGGTCTCGACCGGGTCGGGCTTCTTGAAGACGTCGCCGTCGCCCATTCCGGCGATGCGAAAGACGCCGTCGTCCCGCCGCGAGCCTTCCAGCCAGTCCGCAAGGGCCGTCCGGTCGGCCTCGCCGAAATCGTCCAGGCCTCCGACGAGGTCGAGCGCCATGACGCCGTTGTAGGTCCCGGGAAGGAGCACGCCCGGCCAGCGGCCGGGATCGTGCGCGGGGCTGATCCGCAACACGCCGCGGGGGAGGCCGGGCGCCTGCAGCCCTGTCAGGAAGGCGATGGAGCGGTGCCGGGCCGATTCTACGGAAGCCTGCAGGATCGTGTCGGGAGTGGCCTGGTTCATGCGGATCAGCCCTTGACGGCGCCTTCGGCCATGCCGGCCATCACGCGCTTCTGCGCGAGAAGGAAGACGACGGTGACGGGAATGGTGGTGAGCACGGCGAGCGCCATGATCCCCTGGAAGTTGGTGCCGAGTTCACCGTTGATGGTGAGCAGGGCGACCGGAAGCGTGAAGGTATCGGGCGAGCGGGAGACGACCATCACCGGGAACCACTGCGCCCAGTTGAGCAGGAAGGTGATGACCGCCACGGTCGCGACCACGGGCGCGGCCATCGGCATGACGATGCGGAACAGGATCTGCCACTCGCCCGCGCCGTCGATGACCGCCGCCTCGATGACCTCGTTGGGGATCGAGCGGAAGAACTGCTCGAAGAGGAAGAACTGGATCGGCCCCAGCGCCAGGAACAGCACGATCCCGGTGTAGCTGCCGAGCAGTCCCAGCTTGTACATGACGATGTACACCGGGATGACCAGCAGCATGTACGGGTACATGATGGTGATCAGGAAGCCGTAGCGCAGCGCGTCGAACACCTTGTGCCCGCGCCGGCGCACGATGGCGTAGGCGCCGAGCGCCGTGACGAGGACGGCCAGCAGCGTCGACGCGGTCGTGATGACGATGGAGTTCGCGGCGTAGCGCCACAGCGGCGCGCCTCCGACGCGGGCGATGGTCGAGAAGACGGAGACGTCGAGGCTCTCCGGCCAGGGGCGCAGCGGCGCGGTCATCACCGCTTCCGTCGATCGGAACGCTCCCAGCACCATCCACCAGTACGGATACAGGAAGGCCAGGCTGATGGTGATGGCCACGGCATAGGCCGCGGTGCGCGCGAGGGAACGGGTCATCGCCGGTCCCCCACGCGGTAGGCGGCGAGGGCCAGCACGGCGACGATGCCGAACAGGATCGTCGCCATCGCGGTGGCCTCCCCGTAACGGCCCTGGTCGAAGAGCTGGTAGGCGTAGAAGCTGACGAAGTTGGTGCTGTCGGCCGGCCCGCCCTTCGTCATCACCACCACGACCGTGAAGGTCTTGAGGAACTGGATCAGCGCATAGACGCCGTTGATCAGCAGCGCCGGGCGCAGCTGCGGGAGGGTGACGTAGACAAGCCGCTGCCAGGCCGTCGCCCCGTCGATGGCCGACGCCTCGTCGAGCGACCGGTCCCGGATGGCGAGGTTCGCCAGGAAGATGATCACGTAGAAGCCGGCATGGTGCCAGAGCTCGGCGATCAGGATCGCGATGGTCACGGTATGGACCGAGGCAAGCCCGCCGAAGGCCGGGAGCCCGACGAGATCGAGCGCCGCGTTCACCGCGCCGAAGGAGCGGTCGTAGAGCCATTTCCAGACGACGTAGCCTGCGACGTCCGGGGTGACGACCGGCAGGAAGATCGCGACCTTGAAGAAGGTCCGGCCGGGGCCGATCAGCTTGGAATCGAGCAGCAGCGCCACCGCCAGCGCGAAGCCGACATTCAGCACGACCGCCATCGCGGTGTAGCTCAGCGTGCGCAGCAGCGATGCCCGGAACACCGGATCCGCGATCACCGATGCGTAGTTGGCGAAGCCGACATAGGCGGCATCGGGGCGCAGCGCCGTCGCGGATGCGGTGAACGAAACCTGGATCGACAGGATGATCGGCCACAGGCCGAACACGATGGTCAGCAGCGCGAAGGGCGCCACGAAGGCGTAGAACACGGCATCCCGCGACAGCGTCGCGCCGAGGCCGGCGGCCGGGGCGCTCGGGACGGATGCGGTTGCTGTCGCGCTCATGTCGCCTTGTCCAGCGTCGGGGGCGCGGCGGCCGCCGGGAGAAGCAGCCGCCGCTTGTGCAGGCGGGTTCGCGGACCCGCCCGCGAGACCTCCGGCTTACTTCGCGGCCAGCTTGGCCTTGAGCTCGCGCATCTCCTTGGCCGTCTCGGCGATGAACGCCTTGATGTCCTTCGGAGGCGTCGCGAGAGCCGTCATCAGCTTGCGATGATAGGCGGCCTCGAGTTCGGGATACCAGGCGTGGATCGACTCCGGGAAGTCATAGGCGACGAGCTTGCCCTTCGCCTCGGCGAAGAACTTCTGGCGCTCCGACAGCGTCGAGGTGTCGAGATCCTTGCGCACGGCCGCGCCGAGGAGCTCCAGCGAAGCCTGCTGGGCGGGCTTGGTCAGCATGAACTGGGCGAACTCGATGGCGAGCGCCTTCTTCGGCGAGTTCTCGGGGACCGCGATGCCGCGCATGCCGCCGATGACCACGGCGTTCTCGCGGTCGGCCTTGAACTTCGGCCAGGGGCCGGAGACGAAGTCGCCCTTGATCGCCTGCGTGTCCCACTTCTTCACGTTCCAGTCCCCGACGCGGAACATGCCGGCGCGGCCGCCCTCGATGAGCTGGTACATGTCGGTGAAGGTGTGGTTGATCGTGTCGGGCGAGACATACCCGTAGACCGTGTAGGTCTTGATGAATTCCTCCAGCACCCTGGCGTGCTCGGGCTGGTCGATGATGACATCGCCCTTGGCGTCGACGAGCGTGCTGCGCAGGCCCGAGCCGAAGGTGAAGAGGTCGAGCATGTGGATGAGGTCGCGCGGCTTGGCGGCCTGCAGCGCCATGGCGAAGGTGTCCGCCTTGCCGTTGCCGTCCGGATCGCCGTCCTTGAACTTCACGGCGATGCGCTGGACGTCTTCCCACGTTTCGGGGAACTTCTCGCCGGTCTTGTCGAGCCAGCTCTTGCGCACGCCGAGCGCCATCTGGACGCGCTGGACCGGGATGATGATCATCTTCCCGCCATAGGTCGCGACCCGGAAGTCGTCTTCCTGCAGGAAGGCCTTGTCGGTGACCTTGTCGAGGGCGCCCTTCAGGTCGGAGACCTTGTTGGTCTGCGTCTGGATGCGGATGACGCGCTCGTAGTTGTTGTAGATGAGGTCGGGCGCCGTGTCCGTGTTCAGCGCGCTGATGACGCGGCCGAACCACTGGTCGGTCGGGAAGCTCGACGCCTT
>CAZJCW010000107.1:0-13391 GCA_964544365.1 uncultured Alsobacter sp. | reverse complement strand
GGACGTTCCGCCGGCCGTGGCGCAGGTGCCGGCGGCTGCGCCGGGGCGGCCTGCGGGCGCTGCGGCTGCGGTTCGGCTGCACGGGGCCGCGGGACGGAGAGTGGTGCCTTCGGTGGCTCCTGGCGCGAGACATCCTGGCGAGCCGCCTCCTGTCGGGGCGGTTCCGGCCGGATCTCTTGCGGCGGCACCTGCCGCCCGTCCTTGCGCTCCGCGTCCCGGTCCGGGCGTGCCGGCGGCTCCTGCCGCACGCTCTCCTGCCGCACGGCTTCCTGGCGGGTCGCGGCCGGGCGCGCCGGTTCCGGGGGCATGACCGGCTGGGCCGACGCCTGGAAGATCGGCTGGTTGAACGACGGCTGCTGGAACCCCGTCTCCTGCCGCACCGGTTCGACACGGACGCTTTCGACCCTCACGGTGGCCCGCGGCGCAGGCTGCGGGCGGGGCTCCGGCTGCGGAGGCTCGGGGGCGCGGGCCGGCGGCTGCGGCGCAGGACGCTCGGCGACCGCGCGGCGTACCGGCTGCTCCGGCTCCGTCCGCGAGCTGACGTCGAGGCCACTGTCCGACCGGCGCACGAGCGCCGAGAGTTCGTTGAGCGCCTTGATCTGGTCGGCAACGACGCGACGCATCGCGGCGGTGGACTCCTGCGTCTCCCGGGGAATCTCGAGGACGCCGCGACGCAGCTCCGCGCGGGTGTCGTCGAGTTCCGCCTGAACCTGGCCGGCGAGCGTGCGCATTTCCGCAGCCGTCTCGCGGAAGCGGTCCGTCGCGGAGCCGAAGGCCTGGGCGATCTCGGCGGCCATCTGCTCGTAGGTCGCGCGCATCGCCTGTGCGGTCCGCTCGCGCTCCTTGCCCGTCGTGGCGCGCAACAGGTCGAACTGCTCGCCCATCGTGGCCGCGGCTGCGCCGGTGGCGTCCGTCAACACTTCGCCCACCTGGCGAGCCCGCGCCTCGGCGGCTCGCAGGCTGTCCTCGACGAGCCCGGTGAAGGACCGCGTGATGGCCTCGACGTCCTCGGTGCGGCCATGGATCGATTCCAGCACCTGTTCCAGCCCGGCACGGCGCGTCTCCATCGCGGAGGCGAGCCGGTCCTCGATGACTTCGAGAGCGCGGGCGGCGTCCGCCATGGCCTTGGTGTGATCCTGCGTCGAGGACGCCACGGAGCGCCCCTGTTCCTCCAGCCGGTGGAACAGGCTTGCGGCGTCGCGCATCGCGACGGTGGAGATGTTGCGCAGCGCATCGACCTGCTGACCTGCCGAGGCGGCGGTCTGGCGCGTTTCCGCGACGATGGACCCGAGCGCATCCTGCAGCGATGTCATGCGCTCGCCGAGCTCGCGGTCGAGCGAACCGAGGTTTTCCCCGGCCGCCGCGATGGCGCTCTCCAGCTGGCGGTTGGTTTCCGCGATCTTGTCCAGGTTGGCTCCCAGCTCGTTGCGCAGACGGTCGCCCGCCGAGAGAAGGCGTGCGACGGACAGCGCCGTTCCCTCATCGATGGCGGTGCGAAGCGTGTTGGCGCTTTCCTCCACCGTGCCGGCGAGGACCGCCGAACGCTCGCGCAACATTTCGACGATGGACGTGCCGCGGCCCTCCAGCGTCTGGATGATGCCGTCGGCGGCCTGGGCGAGGTCGCGCGTCGTGTCCTGGCTGACCGTTGCGATCTGCTCGGAGGCGCCGCGCCCGGTTGCGACGATGGCGTCCACGAGGCGGTTTCCGCGCTCCTCGATGATCTGGCGCAGCGTCTCGCTCTGCTGGCCGAACACCGCCGTCACCGCCTGCGTGCTGGCGCCGAGGGATTCGACGGCCTCGGTGCTGCGGCGCCGGATTTCCTCGGCGACCTGCGGTCCCTTGTCCACGACCAGCTGGTCGAGGATGCGGGCGTTCTCTTCGAACAGACTGCGCAGGGCGTGCGTGCCGGTCTCCAGCCGGGCTGCGGCGGCGCTACCCTGCTGTTCGATCTCGGTGTTGAGGCGGCTCCCGCGCTCGGCGATGAGGCCGACGAGGCGGTCCGTGTGATCGCCGAAGGTTGCCGCGACGGTGGACGTGCCGCTCGACAGGGCCTTCTCGATCGCGCTGCCGGAACTATCGAGCAGTGCGGCCAGACGCTGGGTCTGATCGACCAGCGTCGTGCCGAGAAGGGTCGTCCCGGACGAAAGCGTCTTGTCGATGGCCGAACCCGAGGCGTCGAGGATCGCGGCGAGGCGTTCCGTCTGGCCGCCGAGCGAGGCCTCGAAGGCGGCGGTTCCCGACGACAGGGTCCTGTCGATCGCCGTCCCGGAGGTTTCGAGAATGTCCTGCAACCGCTTGGCCTGACCACCGATCGAAGCCTCGAAGGCGGCGGTTCCCGACGACAGGGTCTTGTCGATCGCCGTCCCGGAGGTTTCGAGAATGTCCTGCAACCGCTTGGCCTGACCACCGATCGAAGCCTCGAAGGCGGCCGTTCCCGACGACAGGGTCTTGTCGATCGCGCTGCCGTTGGTCTGCAGGATCTCCTGGAGCCGCATGGCCTGGCCGCCGACAGAGGCTTCGACGGCCGCGGTGCCGGAGGCGAGGGCGGTCTTGATCGCCTCGCCCTGGGTCTCGAACAGCACTGCAAGTTCACCCGTGCGTTCGCCGAGGGCGTGGGCGACAGAGCCGGCGCCGCTGGACAGGGCGTCCGCCAGTGCGCGGGCGCGCTCGTCCAGGGTGGCGCTGACGCTGTCGAGGCGATTGACGACACGCTCCTCGAAGCGGGTGACGCGCCCGTCCAGCGTCTCGGCAATGGCGACGGCCTGGTTGCCGAGTGTTGCGTTGATCTCGTCGGCCTTCGTCGAAAGGATCTGCGCGAGAGCCTGCGTCCGTTCGCCGATGCTGCGCTCGACATCGCCGACCTTCGCCTCCAGCGCGTCGGTGATGTCCTTGCCACCGGTACCGAGAAGCTTGGCGATTTCCAGCGTGCGGCTGGCCAGAGTTTCGGTGAGGCCCTTGGCGCGGGCGTCGAGGCCTTGGTCGACGCGCACGAAGATCGAGTCCAGCGTGCGGGCCATCTGGTCGGTCGACCTCATGGTGCGGGTTTCGAAGCCGCCCAGCGACTGCTCCACCTGTTCCGCCGCGGCGAGGGACCGCTCGGCGATGCGGTTCGCGACCGCCTCGGCGCCTTCGCCCATGAGGGTCTCGACCTGGGACAGGCGGTTCTCGACAAGGTCGGTGAAAGTGCGGGTGCCGAGCGTGATGCGCTCGACCAGATCCCCGCCGCGCCCGAGCACGGCCTCCTCGAAGGCTTCCAGCCGGCTGGTCAGCGACGTGGTCAGGTCGGCGCCGCGCCCGAGGACACGGGACTCGAAGCCCGTCATGGCGCCGTCCATGGCCTCGCCGATCTTCACGGTGCAACGGTCGACGCACGTCTCGAAGGAGCCGACCCGGGCGTTGATCGCCCCTTCGAGGCGGTTGGTCCGTTCATCGATGACGTTGCCAAGCGTCTCGGCGCGGCTGGCGATCGCTTCCTCGAAGCGCACGACGCGGTTGTCCAGCGTGGCCGCGAGCGTGCCCGACCGATCCGCAAGAAGTCCGTCGAGGCGTGTCGCGTGCTCGTCGAGAACGGTGTTGATGCCGTCCGCGCGGCTGGCGAGGATCTGCTCCAGACGGCTCGCCTGGCGCTCCACGGCACCCTCGAAACCGCCAATCCGCTCACCCAGGGACTTCTCCAGCGCCACGCCCTTGCCCAGGATGGTGCCTTCGAACGCCTCGAGCCGCTGCGCGATGGAGCGGTCCAGGTGACCGCCGCGGGTGATCACGGTTTCCTGGAAGGCCGACAGCGTGTCGCTCAGCGAGGCGACCACCTCGGTCCCGCGTCCGGATACGGTTTCCGCAAGCAGTTCGGCGTTCCGGCGCAGGTTGTCGCCGATGTTGGCGGTGTGCGCGGCCATCGCCGCGACGGCCTCGGCGACGACGCTGGAGATTCCCGTCTGGACCTCCGCGGCATGGCGCGACAGCGTCTCGCGGCTTTGCGCCGTCGTGAGGCCGAGGGTCTCGCTCAGGGCGCGGGCACTCGCCTCGAAGGCCGAGGTCGTCTCGTCGGTGCGCGCCGCCAGGGCGTCCGCCAGCGCCCGTGCGCTGGCTTCGAACGCGGCGGCGGTGTCGGTCGTGCGGGACGACAGGGCTTCCGCGACGCCGCGCGCGGTGCGCTCGAACGTCGCCGTGGCCTCGGCGGTGTGCAGACCCAGCGCCGCGACGGCGGACTGCGCGCCGTCCTCGAACCCGGTCCGTGCGCCCTCGATGCGCTCGCCGATCATCGAGGCGATGTGGTTCCCGATGGAACCCAGGTTCATTTCGAGCGTGCGGCTCTGGTCGGTGAGCGTTGCCTCGAGGCGGTCGCCGCTCTCGGCGAGGCGCGCTGCCAGGGACTCGCCGCGCGTGCTGATCGTCTCGGCGATGCGCTGGCCAGTCTCCTCGATCCGGCGGGAGACTTCCGCGCCCCGTTCGCCGAGGTCGCCGGCGAGCGCGTCGCCGGTCGCCTTGAGCGTGGCGTTGACCTCCATGGCCCGGCTGGCGATCGCCTCCGCGACGCCGGCGCCGGTCTCCGCGATGACGCGGGTGACGCGCTCGGAGCCTTCGCTGATGTTGGCCGTGAGGATCTCGCTCGTCTTCTCCAGCGTCGCGCCGACCTCGGCGCCGCGGCTGGCGATCTCCTCGGCCAGCGTGGCGCCGGTCTTTGTCAGCAGTTCGGTGATCTCGCGGGCCTTGCCGCCAAGCGTTTCGGTGACGTTCTCGGTGGCGACGCCGAGGCGGGTGTTGACGTCCTCGCTCGTGGTGGTCAGCCGGTCGATCAGCTCGCCGCCGCGCAGCGTGATGCCGTCGATCATCTGGTCGCCGGTGCGGGTCAGGGCTCCGGTGATCTCCTCGGCCTTCTCGCCCAGCGTCATCGTGACACGCTCGCCGGCCTCGCCGACGGCATCGGCGATCCGGGTCGAGGCGGCGGCGAGGTCGTCGCGCAGGCTCTCGTGCGACCCGGTGATGGACGCGCGCACCCGCTCGGCATTCGCGAGGATCGCCTCGCGCTGGGTGACGAGCTCGTCGATCAGCGCCCGGATGCGGATCTCGTTCTCGCCATAGGCCCGCTCGAGCGTGGCGATCTCGGAATGGACGAGCGTCTCGAGTTCGCCGGCGCGGGCCAGAGCGCGCTCGATCCCGTCGCCCATGGCGGCGACTTCGCGGCGGATCGCCTGGGACAGGCTGACGAAACCGTCGGTGCCGGCGGTTTCCGGCTCGGCGAGGCGCAGGGCGACCTGGGTCATCGACCGGGCGACGGAGCGCATCTCCTGTGCCCGCGTGTAGAGGATCGCGAGGACGTAGAGGACCACGATCGGTGCCACCGCGGCGAACGCCACCAGCGCTGCCTCCGGGGTCACGAGGCGGGCGAGCATCGTATCGTCGGGCGTGAGCGTCAGCCCCCAGCGCATCCCCGCATAGAGGGCAAGGGCGCCAATCCAGAGGATGGAGGCCAGCGTCGCCAGGACGTAAGGCGTGCGGGAGGGGCGCTTGGACAGCGCCTGGAGGATCTCGCCCACGGCGCGCCGGTCATCGTTGGCCGCCCGGCCCGGTGCGGGCCGACGGGGCTCGGACGAAACCGGATCGCGGCTCGGCCGGGCGCGATCGCGCGGCTTCTCGACGCGAACCTCGCCGAAGGTCGCGTCCTCGACGTCCGGCAAGCGGGCGGGCTCGTCACGCCTGGCGGCGGTGTCCTCCCCGGTGCCGCGCTGCGCGGCATCCCGTGCGGCGTCCTTTGCCGTGGCGTCTTTCGATGCTGCGTCCTGGATCGTGTCAGAGCGCGCGGGATCCGTCAGGTTCAGCGCTTCCTGGATCGCCGACAGGGCCGCCTCGGTCGGGTCGGTGATCTTGGGTTGGGTCGCCATCGTCGCCTCGCATCGTACGCGCTACTGTGCCGCTCGCGGACATCCGGACATGGCAAGCCATATCCGGCCATCCGCCGCGGTCGCCCTTTGGGCATCGGGCGGAAGTTTACGGGTCTAATCCTGACCCGGTTAACCAAAATGCAGTGTAGTCGGGGGGCCCCCCGATGGAAACCCGTGGTCCGGCATTGTTAGCAAACGTCGTTAACGCCTTGGTAACCATCCCCCCAGTTCGGGCCGTTCCCTCGGTCCGAAACGGGTATCCGGTGACTTCGACGAAAGACTCTCCGGCAAAAACGTCACGATCATGTTCACGCCGCATTTCACCGCAGCAATGCGTCAATGAGACGTTTCCGCGTGCCGGCGCTTCCGCCCGGGCAGGGCGGTGACGAGGGGGGCGATGTGTTCGACGCAGGGTATGCCGTGAACGGTCCGGGGCCGGACGTGACGGAGGGGCGGCCGACGGCCGTGCTGGACAAGGCCCATCTGTCCGCCCAGACCCTCGGCGACGAGGCGCTTGCCCGTTCGGTGCTGGAGATGTTCCTCGACCAGTCGGCGGAGGTCCTGCGCACGGTGCGCGATACCCGGGACGCCGTAGCCCGTTCACAGGCCGCCCATCTGCTGAAGGGCTCGTCCCGCGCCATCGGCGCCATGCGTGTCGCGGTCGCGGCCCAGCAGGTCGAGGATCTTTCGCCGGCGGCGCCGGAGGGCGAGGTGCTGGCGGCGGTCGCCGCCCTTCACGCGAGCGTCGCCGAGGCCCGGGCCGCCATCGCGGCGGAACTCGACGGCAACGCCTCGCACGGTCTGTGACGTCAGGGCCCTCGCCAAGCGCCGCTCCCTGTCATAGATAGGGCGGCCGCCGAGAGCGCGGCCTTCAGTGTGGCGATCCCTCTTCGGAAGTCTTCATGCCCAAGATCACCTTCATCGACGTGCATGGCACGTCGCGCACCGTCGAGGCCGAGAATGGTTCGACCGTGATGGAGAACGCGGTTCGCAATGCCGTTCCAGGCATCGAGGCCGAATGCGGCGGCGCCTGCGCCTGCGCGACCTGCCACGTCTATGTGGACGAGGCCTGGCGCGCCGCAGTGGGCGAACCCGCGTCCATGGAAGAAGACATGCTCGACTTCGCCTTCGACGTGCGGCCGAACTCGCGACTGTCCTGCCAGATCAAGGTGCGTCCGGAGCTCGACGGTCTTGTCGTCCGCACGCCGGAGCGGCAGGCGTAGCGCGTATTGCCCGCCTGAAAATGTAAAATATAATCATTTTACATTGAGGTCTGTTGATTTATAGGTGCGCGCTGCGCGCCGGCGCGCCCGTACGGGACAGGGTCATGAGCGAAACGATCACCACCGACGTCGTCATCATCGGGGCGGGCCCCGTCGGCCTTTTCGCGGTGTTCGAGCTGGGACTGCTCGACATCAAGGCCCACCTCGTGGACATCCTGCCCAAGGTCGGCGGCCAGTGCGCCGAGCTCTATCCCGAGAAACCGATCTACGACATTCCCGGCTTCCCGATCGTCACCGGGCAGGGTCTCGTCGACAACCTCATGAAGCAGATCGAGCCGTTCGGTCCCACGTTCCACCTCAATCAGATGGTGGCGGGGCTCGAGGCGATCGGCACGCCGGAAGCGCCGCGCTTCCGTGTCACGACCGACGCCGAGACGGTCTTCGAGTGCAAGGTGGTGATGATCGCCGCCGGCGGAGGGTCGTTCCAGCCCAAGAAGCCACCGATCGCCGGCATCGACCAGTACGAAGAGCACAGCGTCTTCTATGCCGTGCGCAAGATGGAGCAGTTCCGCGGCCGGTCCATCCTCATCGTCGGCGGCGGCGACAGCGCGCTCGACTGGACCCTGAATCTCCAGCCCATCGCAAAACGCGTCACGCTCATGCACCGCCGCGACGAGTTTCGCGCCGCGCCGCACAGCGTCGAGCAGATGCGCTCCCTCGTTGCCGAAGGCGCGATGGACCTGCGCATCGGCCAGGTCACCGGGCTGAACGGCGCCGACGGGCGTTTGTCATCCGCCACCTGCCGCGGCAACGACAACGCAACGTTCGAGGTTGCCTGCGACACGATGCTGCCCTTCTTCGGCCTGACCATGAAGCTCGGGCCGATCTCGGAGTGGGGCCTCAACCTCCACGAGAACCTGATCCCCGTCGACACCGAGAAGTTCGAGACGTCGACGCCCGGCATCTTCGCCGTCGGCGACATCAACACCTATCCGGGCAAGCTCAAGCTGATCCTCTCCGGCTTCCACGAGGTCGCTCTCGCGGCGCAGAAGGCGCATCGGTACGTCTATCCGGAGAAGAAGCTGCTCTTCCAGTACACGACCTCTTCGACGAACCTCCAGAAGAAGCTCGGCGTCGCCTGACGACCGCCGCGCAGGCCAGCGATGCGCGAAGCCTGTTGCGCTTTCGGGCGTGCGGGCAGAGGTTGACCTGCCGCAAGGAGATCGCCCCGGCGCATGCCTAGGGTGTATTCCAACGCGGCGACAAGGAGGTCCCCCATGTTCAAGCAGATTCTCGTCCCCGTCGATCTCGCCGAGATCGAAGTGTCCCGCCCGGCGCTGGACAAGGCCGTCGCGCTCGCCGGAATCACCGGCGCCAAGGTCGCGCTGGTCTACGTCCGTTCGATCCTGCCGGTGACGTTCATGGAATACGTCCCGCCATCCTTCGACGAGGAGCAGCAGAACCAGTGCGAGAAGGAGATCGCCGAGGTCGCCGCATCTCTCGCCCTCCCGAAGGATACGGTGACGACGAGTATCCGCATGGGATCGGTCTATAACGAGGTGCTTGCCGAGGCGAAGAAGATCGGCGCCGACCTGATCATCGTCGGGTCGCATCGGCCGGGGATGGCGACCTACCTCCTCGGGTCCAACGCGTCCACCATTGTGCGCCACGCCGAGAGTTCGGTTCTGGTCATCAGGGGCTCCGCGTAAGGGCCTCGGCGTCGGCGCCAGGGCGCCGCGCCTATCCCTTCGGCAGGACCGCGTCCGGCACCGCGTCGGGCGCGAAGGTGCCCGGGCGATTGCGCACGGCCATGCCCCAGGCCTGCCACGCGAAAGGCACGAGGAACAGCGACGCCAGTCCGGCCAGCGTCCAGGAGCCGTTCGAGATCGCCCAGGCGATGGCCGCCGCCATCGTCGCCGTCGTGCCGGCTCCGACCACGGCCGCCGCCAGCCAGACGGGCCGCGACTTTCCCGCGATCAGCGCGACGCCCGGGTTGGCTGCGCCTGTCCTCGCGACGAGGTCGGTGACGAACGCGCGATAGGCGGCGTCCTGTCGCTCGACCTCGAAATAGGTTCGCCAGGAGAGCGAACCGAATGTGAGGGTCTTTCCATCGTCGAGCCTGACCGCCGCCTTGAACGCAACCGACGTGATGTTCGTCGGCGCGTAGGTGAGGCGGATTGCGGCGATCCGCGCGTAGGGAACCCGCTTGTTGCGCAGCCCGCTGTCGGCGAACAGATGTTCAGGCTCCAGCCGCCAGGTCACCTCCGGCCCGAAGGGCCGTGGCCGCTGGCGGTAGGTGGGGACGTCGTCGTCGTCGCCATTGGGCTGGTCCGCGTCCGTCGGACGGTGAGCCGCGCTCATCGCCGCAAGGCCCGCATCGCGCCGTCAAGCCCTTCCAGCGTCAGCGGGAACATGCGGCCTTCCATCAGCCCCTTCAGCATCTGGATCGATTGCGTGTAGCCCCACTGGCTCTGCTTCACGGGATTGATCCAGGCGGCGCGTGGGAAATGGGCGAGCATCCGCTCCATCCAGACCTGGCCTGCCTCCTCGTTCCAGTGCTCGACCGAGCCACCCGGCTGCACGATCTCGTAGGGGCTCATCGAGGCGTCGCCGACAAAAACGACGCGATAGTCGGAGGGATAGGTCCTGATGATGTCGAAGGTCGGCGTCAGCGCCTCGCGGCGACGGCGATTGTCCTTCCACACGCCCTCGTAGAGGCAGTTGTGGAAGTAGAAGTGGTCCATGTGCTTGAATTCGGCCCGGGCGGCCGAAAACAGCTCCTCGACCTGGCCGATGTGCCAGTCCATCGACCCGCCGATGTCGAAGAACAGCAGCACCTTGACGGCGTTGCGGCGCTCCGGGCGCATCTGCACGTCGAGCCAGCCATGGCTGGCGGTCTCGCGGATCGTGGCGTCGAGGTCGAGTTCGTCGGCGGCGCCGGTGCGCGCGAACTTCCGCAACCGCCGCAAGGCGATCTTGATCGTGCGGGTGCCGAGCTCGACGGAATCGTCGAGATCCTTGAACTCGCGGCGGTCCCACACCTTCACGGCGCTGAAGTTGCGGTTCTTGTCCTGCCCGATGCGGATGCCCTCGGGATTGAAGCCATAGGCGCCGAAGGGCGAGGTGCCGGCGGTGCCGATCCACTTGTTGCCGCCCTGGTGCCGTTCCTTCTGGTCCCGCAGGCGTTGCTGCAGGGTCTCCCACAGCTTGTCCCAGCCCATCGCCTCGATCTGTGCCTTTTCCTCCTCGGTCAGGTGCTTTTCCGCGAGCTTGCGGAGCCACTCCTGCGGAATCGAGGCGAGAAGCGCATCATCGTCAGCCGCGGACGCCGACAGGACGCCCTTGAACGTCTGGCCAAAGACGCGGTCGAACTTGTCGAGGTTGCGCTCGTCCTTGACGAGGCAGACGCGCGCAAGGTGGTAAAATCCATCGACCGACAGGTCGGCGACGTTCTTGTCGAGGCCCTCCATCAGGGTGAGGTATTCCCGCAGGGTCACGGGAACCTTCGCCTCGCGGAGATTGGTGAAGAACGTCAGGAACATCGGGTGATTGTCGGGCGCGCGGGGCGGCGAGGCAAGAGCGTCCGGGAAAACGCCGGAAACCCGGCCGGGCTTCAGTCCGCTTTCCGGAGCCGGCCCGGCCGCTGCCCCGTCTCAGGGAAGGCGGGTCCGGTCGTCGACCACCCGATACTCGGCGTCGATGACCCCGGCCGGGGGCCCACCGTCGCGCTGGAGATCTGCGTTCATCTCGGCGAACGCCTTCCGGAGCCGCCAGCGGGCGAAGAAAGCCGCGCCGATCGCGACGGGAGCCAGCAGCAGCGCCAGGCCGGCGCCGAGGACGAGGATCACCAATCCGAGGGAAACGGCCGCGATACCGCCGAGCGCGACCGCCCAACCGGGTATCGTGGCTGTTCCTATGCGGCCCGACGACGACGTGACGATCCTGATCATGCGCTGGCTCCTGCCGGTGGAGGTGGGCCCGGGAGGCCCCGCTGTCAAGGATCAGAAGCCCTCCCGCAGGCCGGAGCTCGGCGGCAGCACGCGCGGGATGCCGAACGAGTATTCGTGCGAGGGCGGTCCGTAGCCCCAGCCCCAGGTGTGGGGCGTGCGGCTGTAGGGCGTGCCGTCATAGTCGCGCCAGCCATAGGGCCTTGCCACGCGCGGTGCGTAGTATGCCGGTGGCCGGGCATAGCGCGGTCCGTAGTAGACGCGGGGTCGGACATAGCGCGGTCCATAGACGTAGCGCGGTCCATAGACGTAGCGGCGCGAGCGGACCTCGATCGCGGGGAGCGCGTCCGAAGCACCGATCGCGCCGAACCCGGCGTGGGACAGCGGAGCCGCGCCGGCCGGCGCGCAGGCCAGCATAACGCCGCCGACGAGGGCGACGGCTCCCGTCATGATGATCGTCCGCATAGCGTCCTCCAGAGGTTCGTGTGCGGTATGCAGCTCAACGCGGGGCGCGTCCGACGGTTCGGCGATTGCCCTGCCTTGCCGCAGCAGTTATGGCCCGGCGGGGAGGCCCTTTCATGGCATTGAGCAAAACGACTCGGTCGATCGTCGTCATCGGCGGCGGTCCGGCCGGCCTGATGGCTGCCGGGACGATCGCCGCGGCGGCCAAACCGGGCGAGGTGGCGGTGGTCGTCCGCGACCGGATGCCCTCGGTCGGGCGCAAGCTGCTCATTGCCGGACGCGGCGGGCTCAACCTCACGCATTCCGAGGGGCTGGGCGACGATCTGGACGCCTTCCTCTCTCGCTACGACCGGGCGGGGGCGAGCGGTCCGGTCGTCGGGGCGATCCGGTCCTTCCCTCCGGCCGCGCTGGTCGAATGGGCGCAAGGACTCGGCCAGGATGTGTTCACCGGGTCGAGCGGCCGCATCTTCCCGACAGCGATGAAGGCCTCGCCGCTGCTGCGGGCGTGGCTGCGTCGACTGGATTCGCAGGGCGTCGGCTTCGTGACCCGGCGTCGATGGCTTGGCTGGACCGCAGACGGCGGGCTGCTGTTTCGCGGGGACGACGGCACGGATGAAATCGTGCACGCGGACGCGACGGTGCTCGCGCTCGGCGGCGCGAGCTGGCCCCGCCTGGGATCGGACGCGGCCTGGGTGGGCCCGCTGGTGGGCAAGGGGGTCGCCGTCGCCCCGCTGGTCCCCGCCAATGTCGGTTTCGACGTGCCATGGTCGGCGGTCATGCGCGAGCGCTTCGCCGGGCAGCCGGTCAAGGGCGTGGCGCTGACCTTCGGTCGTCGTCGCCTGCGCGGCGAGTTTCTTCTGACCGAGCACGGGGTGGAAGGCGGGGCGATCTACACGCTTTCGACCGCCATGCGCGACGCGATCGCCGCGAGCGGAGAGGCGCGGCTCTATGTCGACCTGAAGCCCGACTGGACCGAGCAGGTGCTGGCAGCCCGGCTCGCCGAACGCACGATGCAGCAGCGGCCGGGCGAATCCCTCACCAACGCGCTCCGCAAGGCTGCCGGGCTGTCGCCGGTCGCCATCGGCCTCATGCGCGAGGCCGCGGGGAACGTCATGCCGGCCACCCCCGACGGACTGGCGCGGCTGGCCAAGGGCGTGCTCGTCCGCCTCGTCGGGGTCAGGCCCATCGACCGCGCCATCTCGTCCGCCGGCGGCGTGGAACTGGCCGAGGTCGACGATGCCTTCATGCTGCGCAAGCTCCCCGGCGTCTTCGTCGCGGGCGAGATGCTGGACTGGGAGGCGCCGACCGGCGGCTACCTGCTGCAGGCCTGCTTCGCAACGGGCCGGGCCGCCGGCCTGGGCGCGCTGGAATGGGTCCGGCAGGGCGGGGCGCTTGCCCGCGGCGGGTCCCCCACCTAGGTTGCCTCCTGACGCCACCGACAGGACAGATCATGCGCTTCAACGGCACGCAGAGCTACGTCGCGACCGAGGATCTCACCGTCGCGGTCAACGCCGCCATCGTGCTGGAGCGGCCTTTGCTGGTGAAGGGTGAGCCCGGCACGGGCAAGACCGTGCTGGCCGAGGAGATCGCCGCCTCGCTCGGCGCGCCGCTCATCACCTGGCACGTCAAGTCGACCACCAAGGCGGCGCAGGGTCTCTACGAGTACGACGCAGTCTCGCGCCTGCGCGACAGCCAGCTCGGCGACCCGCGCGTGAGCGATATCCGCAACTACATCCGCAAGGGCAAGTTGTGGGAGGCCTTCGAGAGCGAGGCGCGGCCGGTGCTGCTGATCGACGAGATCGACAAGGCCGACATCGAGTTCCCCAACGACCTGCTGCTGGAACTCGACCGCATGGAGTTCCACGTCTACGAGACGG
>CAZJCW010000106.1:0-13416 GCA_964544365.1 uncultured Alsobacter sp. | reverse complement strand
TCGGTGTTCGTCTACGACGCCGACCACGGCTTCAACTGCGACGCCCGCGCCTCCTACGATGCGGCTGCCGCCGATCTCGCCCGGGCCCGGACGCTGGAGTTCTTCGCCGACAAGGTCGGCTGAAGGCGACACGCGCTCAGCCGTCGGCCAGCCTGTCGAGGCGCCAGAGGGTCGCGACGCCGGTGAGGCAGGTCGCGGCGACAACCATGAAGGTGGCCGGATAACTGTCGGTCAGCGCGAGGACTGCCGCGAACCCGGCGGGACCGATGACATAGCCGAAGAACGTGACCAGCGACGCGCCGGAGGTGGATTCACTCACCCGCCCGACCGGCGACAGGCGGGCGATCTCGGCGAGATGCACCCCGTTCCAGCTGGTCACCGTGATGCCCGCGATCCCAGACAGCACGACCAGCGCCGCGAAGCTCCAGTCCGGCGTGGTGGCCGCGTAGGCCGCCATGGTCAGGACCGTGGCGACCGCGTTGACGAACAGCGTCCGCAGGCCCGATCCCCAGCGATCGGAGAGCCAGCCGAGCCCGATCCGCCCGACGATCCCGGTCGCCTGCATGACCGCGAAGATCGCGCCGGCCTCGACGAGATCGAAATTCAGGCGATGGACCAGATAGGAGACGAGGAAGGCGACAAGGCAGCCCTGGCCGATCGAGAAGCAGCAGCCGGCGATGGTCAGCCGCCGCAGGACCGGCGAGGCGAGCGTCATGCGCATCGGGCCCAGCATCGTGGCCGGCGAAAACAGGTGGCGCATGTTCACCGGCTGGCCGGGGTCGCGTTCCGCATCGACGGCGGCGCGGATGGGCTGGACCGCAAGGGCCGTGGCGATCGGCAGAAGCGCCACGACGGCAAGCGCGAGCCGCCAGTCCATGCGCTCGACCAGCCACGGCAGGATCAGGCCCGCCAGGACGCCCGCCATCGGCACGCCCGCCTGCTTCAGTGAGAAGATCAACGTCCGGTGGGCGGCCGGGGCGTGTCGCAGCAGGATGTCGCTGCCCGCCGGCGCGGACGGTCCGTAGCCGAGACCCAGCACGACATTGGCGAGCAGCACCCAGCCCCAGTGCGGGGCGGCCAGCATCATCAGGCCACACCCGCTCAGCAGCATCCCGGCCTGCAGCGTCCGCACCGGCCCATAGCGACGGATCAGAGGGTGTCCGATCATCAGGAAGGCCATCGAGCCGACGGTGCTCAGCGCGGCGAGGTAGCCGATCGACTCCTCCGGAAGTCCCGAGGCGGCCGTCAGCACGGGTGCGATGGTCGGCACAAGCCGACCCAGGAACGCGCTGGCGGTCTGGATGGCGAGCGTGGCGGCGAGCGGCCAGACCCAGGCCGGCAGGGCGCCTGCGCGCTCGTCCTTCGTCACGTCCGCTCCCTTCACCGTCCCGAGGCGTTGCATTCGACAGGCTCGGGGCGCGCGCCGCAAGCGCGGACCGGTCCTCCCGGGGGCGCAGGGGCCATGCGCCTGACGCAACCGTGAGCGGTCCCCTCTCCGCGATCACGGGGTTGTGGCGCAGGTGTTGCATGGCCGGCACTGGACAAGCCGGGGCGTGCAACTATGGTCCCCGGCAGCCGTGTCGAATGCGAACCGGCCACCCGCCATGAAGGTGAACCTCATGCACGCTGCCCGCAGCGCCGCGCCCGCGATGGTTTTGTTCCTGCTTCTCGGTCTTGCGGCCTGCACGCCCGAACAGCAGGCCAAGGCGCCGGCGGCTCCGCCTCCGCCACCCCCGGCGGTCGTCACCGTTGCGAAGCCGGAGACGCGCGAGATCGTCGAGCGCGAGGAGTATGTCGGTCGTTTCGTGGCGACCGACACCGTCGAAATGCGCGCCCGCGTGTCCGGCTACCTCGCGTCCATCGATTTTCGCGACGGCCAGCGCGTCAACAAGGGCGACCTCCTTTTCACCATCGACAAGCGGCCCTACCAGGCCTCGCTCGACCAGGCGACGGCCGACCTCGCCCGTGCCCAGGCCCGGGTCGATTCCGCCACGGCCGATCTCGTGCGCTCGGAACGGCTGATCAAGGAGCGCAACATCTCCGAGCAGGTCTACGACCAGCGCGTCGCCGCCAAGCGCGACGCCGACGCGCAGCTCGCCGCCGCCGAGGCTGCGCTGCGGCGCTCCCAGCTCGACCTCGACTTCACCGAGTTGCGGGCTCCGGTCACGGGCCGCATCGGCGACCGGCGCGTCGCGCCGGGCAACCTCGTCACCGGGGGGACGCAGGGCAACACGACCCTGCTCGCCACCATCGTGTCCCTCGACCCGATCTATTTCGAGTTCACGATGGACGAGGCCGCGCACCTGCGCTTCGCCCGGCTGCAGCGCGGCGTCGGCAAGGGCCGCGACGGCCTGCCGCTCGAACTGAAGCTGCTCGACGAGGACGGCTTCGTCCATGCCGGCGCCGTCGACTTCGTCGACAACGTGCTCGACCAGTCGTCCGGCACCATCCGCATGCGCGCGCGCTTCGAGAACGCGGCCGACCTGTTCACCCCCGGCATGTTCGGCCGCGTGCGGATGGCGGTGTCGCAGCCCTATGCGGCGACCCTGGTGCCGGAATCCGCGATCCTGTCCGACCAGTCCCGCAAGATCGTGCTGACGGTCACGCCCGACAACACGGTCGCCCCCCGCCCGGTGACGCTCGGCCCGGCCGTCGACGGCATGCGCGTCGTGCGCGCCGGCCTGAAGCCCGACGACACCATCATCGTCAACGGCCTGATGAAAGCCCGGCCCGGCGCCAAGGTGAACCCGCAGCCGGCCGGTGCCCCGCCGGCGGGCGCTCCCGCGCCGCAGGGCACGCCGGTCGGCCAGTCGCCCGCCGCCGGCCAGCCGCGTTCGTGAGGCGGGAGCGATGAAGCTCGCCCACTTCTTCGTCGAGCGGCCGATCTTCGCGTCGGTGCTCTCGGTGGCGCTGATGATCATCGGCGGCGTGTCGTATCTGCGCCTGCCGGTGGCGCAGTATCCGGAGATTTCGCCGCCGACCATCACCGTCAACGCCGTCTTCCCGGGCGCCAGCGCCGAAGTGGTGGCCGCGACCGTCGCAGCGCCCCTCGAGCAGGAGATCAACGGCGTCGACGGCGCGATCTACATCTCGTCGAACTCGACCGAGAACGGCAACCTGTCGATCTCGGTGACGTTCGCGCTGGGCACCGACCTCGACCAGGCGCAGGTCGAGGTGCAGAACCGCGTGCGCGTGGCCGAGCCCCGCCTGCCGGAGGAGGTGCGCCGCCTCGGCGTCACCGTGCGCAAGAACTCGCCCGACCTGATGATGGTCATCAACGTGCTGTCGCCGGACAAGTCGCGCGACGGGCTGTGGCTCTCGAACTACGCCAACATCGAGATCCGCGACCGGCTGCTGCGCGTCGACGGGGTGGGCTCGATCCAGGTCTTCGGCAGCCGCGACTACGCGATGCGCATCTGGCTGGATCCGGACCGGCTCGCGGCCCGCAACATGACCGCGACCGAAGTCGTCGGCGCGCTCCAGCGCCAGAACGTGCAGGTCGCCTCCGGCGTCATCAACCAGCCGCCCATCGCCACCTCGGGCGCCTTCCAGGTCGCGGTGCGCACGCAGGGACGCCTCGTGAATCCCGAGGAATTCGCGGGGATCGTCGTGAAGACGGACCGCGACGGCCGCACGACGCGCCTGCGCGACATCGCCCGGGTCGAGCTGGCCGCCCAGGACTATTCGACCAACTCCTATCTCGGCCGCGACGAGGCGGTCGGCATGGGCGTGTTCCAGAAGCCGGCCACGAATGCGCTGAAGACCGAGGCCGCCGTCCAGGCGGCGATGCGCCAGATCGCGGCCGACTTCCCGCCCGGCGTCGCCTACGACATCGTCTACAACCCGACCCGGGTCATCCAGGAGTCGGTGGACGCCGTCCTGCGCACGATCCTCGAGGCGGTCGTGCTCGTCGTGCTCGTGATCGTGCTGTTCCTGCAGACATGGCGCGCGGCGATCATCCCGATCCTCGCGATCCCGGTGTCGCTGATCGGCACCTTCGCGGTCATGGACGCGTTCGGCTTCTCGCTGAACAACCTCTCGCTGTTCGGCCTCGTGCTCGCCATCGGCATCGTCGTCGACGACGCGATCGTCGTGGTCGAGAACGTCGAGCGCAACCTCGCCGAGGGCATGACGCCGGTCGAGGCGACGAAGCGGACCATGGACGAGGTCGGCTCCGCGCTCGTCGCCATCGCGCTGGTTCTGAGCGCGGTCTTCATCCCGGTCGCATTCCTGACGGGCATCACCGGCCAGTTCTTCCGCCAGTTCGCCCTCACCATCGCGGCCGCGACGGTCATCTCCGCGCTGAATTCCCTGACGCTCTCGCCCGCGCTCTGCGCGCTGCTGCTGAAGGCACACGTCAAGGATGCGCGACGCTCCCTCTTCTCCACCGTCCTGGGCTGGCCCGTCCGGGCCTTCTTCCGCGCCTTCAACTGGCTCTTCGACGGTCTCGCGGCCGGGTATGGCTGGCTCACGGGCCGCCTCGTGCGCCTCGGGTTCCTGGTGCTGCTCGCCTATGCCGGCTTCGTCGGCCTCGCCTTCGACCAGTTCTCGAAGGCGCCGCGCGGCTTCATCCCGGCGCAGGAGCGCGGCTTCTACATCGTCGCCATCCAGCTCCCGCCGGGGTCCACCCTGACCCGGACGGACGAGGTGGTGAAGCGCGCCACCGAGATCGTGCTGGCCACGCCGGGCTTCTCCAACGCCGTGGGCATCGTCGGCTTTTCCGGCGCCACCTTCACCAGCGCCCCGAACGCCGCCGCCATCTTCGCGCGGACGGACGACATCGCATCGCTGGCCGATCGCGGGCTGACGCAGCAGCGGCTGGTCGGAAGCCTGTTCCAGCGCCTCGCGCCGATCCAGGAAGCCTTCATCATCCCCATCGCGCCGCCGCCCGTGCAGGGCGTGGGCAATGCGGGCGGTGTCCGGATGATGATCCAGGACCGTGCCGGCCTCGGCTCGGCGGCGCTGGCCGACGCGTTGCAGGCCATGGCCGCCCGGGCCGCGCAGACCCCCGGGATCGAGCGCCCGTTCTTCACCTTCGAGACGCGGACCCCGCAGCTGTTCCTCGACATCGACCGGGTCAAGGCGCAGATGCTCGGCATCAACCTGACCGAGGCGTTCCGCACGCTCGAGATCTATCTCGGCTCGGCCTATGTCAACGACTTCAACTTCCTCGGGAAGACCTTCCGCGTGACGGCCCAGGCTGAGGGCGGCTTCCGCAACGACCCGGCCGACATCCTGAGGCTCAGGGTTCGAAACCAGTCCGGCGACGGGGTGCCCTTCGCCTCCTTCGCGCAACTGCGCGAGACCGCGGGCCCGGCGCGCGTGCCGCGCTACAATCTCTACCCGGCGGCCGAGTTCGATGCGTCGACGGCGCCGGGCTTCTCGTCGGGTCAGACCATGCAGGCCATGGAGGCCATTGCGCGGGAGGTGCTGCCGGCCGGCATGTCCTTCGAGTGGACCGGCCTGGCCTGGCAGCAGCAGCGCGAAGGCAACACCGGCGTCTACGTGTTCATCCTCGGCGTCGTGTTCGTGTTCCTGGTGCTCGCCGCGCAGTACGAGAGCCTGACGCTGCCGCTCGCGGTCATCCTGATCGTGCCGATGTGTCTTCTGGCCGGGGTGGCGGGCGTGACGTTCCGCGGGCTCGACGTGAACGTGCTCACGCAGGTGGGGTTCGTGGTCCTGATAGGCCTCGCGGCCAAGAACGCCATCCTCATCGTCGAGTTCGCCAAGCAGCTCGAGGACAAGGGCCTCGACGCCAGGGCCGCTGCGACGCAGGCGGCCCGGCTTCGGCTGAGGCCGATCGTCATGACGTCGCTCGCGTTCATCCTCGGGGTCGTGCCGCTCGTCATCTCGAAGGGCGCCGGCGCGGAGATGCGCCAGGCCATCGGCACAGCCGTCTTCTTCGGGATGCTGGGGGTGACGGGCTTCGGCCTGCTGTTCACACCCACCTTCTACGTCCTGTGCAGCCGGCTGGCGTCGATCGGTCGGCGCAAGGCCCGAGACCCTGTTCCGCCGCCCCGCGGAGCCCATGCCTGAGACGACAGCCGGGCGTGCCCGCCCGCGGCCCGGGCATCACGCGCCAGACCCGAGCCATGATTCCGAGCAGGCGGAGAGAGGCCGGCATCCGGCCTCGTCCGCGCGGTTTGCGGCCCGATCGGCTGTCTGTCAGGCGCTGTTGGAGACTTCGTCGATCAGCGGGTCGGGGACGGCGAGCCGAACCAGCGCCGGCATGTCCACGATGCGAATCGTCCGGCCGTGCACCTCGACGCCGTGGCGTGTCAGTGTCGCGAAGTTGCGCGAGAGGTTCTCCGGCGTCATGCCCAGACGCGACGCCAGGGTCCGCTTGTCGAACGGAATGTCGAACTGGCCGTCATGGCCCGTGATCGTTTCCTCGCGGATGATCCAGTTGGCCAGCCGCTCGACGCTGGTGCGCAGCTTCTGGCTCTTCAATTCCTGCACGACGGAGCGGTAGGCCTCGGCAATTTCACAGGCGATCGCCTGGGCAAAGGCGTTGTCGTCGTCCAGGGCGCGATGAACCACGTCGGTCGGGATCATGAGCACCCGGGACGCGTCGAGCGTCCGGCCCGACGTCAGCACCGGCTGCCGTTTGATGACCGCCGCGAGAATGAAGGTCGAGATCGGGCGCAGAACGGCGATGGTCGTCTCGCGCTCTGCATGTCGGGCGAAGAGTTCGATCGCGCCTTCCAGGACGACATAGAGGAAGTCGGGAACCTGACCGCGTTCGAAGAGGACCACATGCGGCGGAAACCGCTGCAAGAAGGCCGGTTGGACCAAGGCGTCGAAACGGTCGTCCGCCATGTCCCGGAACAGGGGAATATCCCTGACAGCTGCCGCGTCTGCGCTGCGCACGTGCGATGCCTCTTTTTTGACCGACGAATGCCACAATCGGTCAGTTTCACGTCTACCACGAATTCGGGCCTGTTGACTGCAACTTAGGGTCGCAAATAACCAATTTAATTGGGCCTAGTACGTAAGACTCGAATCCACACATTGGTTCCCGTCAGTTGTTCGATTGTTGGTAAGCTATTGTTTTAAATCAGGTATCTGGCGTCGAGCAAGGCCTCGATGGAGCCCGGAAAAAGGCATTTGCATACGCAATCGCACGCATCGGCTAAGTCGCAAAATGACAAATTTGGTTAGTTCCGAAATGTGGTACGACATTCGGAGGCTTGCCCTTTGCGCATACCGAAACGCTTGTTCATCCAGTGAATTGTATACAGTTCGACGGGGCTTGAGTCGCGCGCGCCGATCAGCCCAGTATGGAGGGTGAGAGACGCCATGAGCCCGCCTTCGTCAGTCCCGAGCGCCATCCCTGTCGGTATCCTGACCGTGTCCGACCGCGCCAGTCGCGGCGAGTACGAGGACAAGGGGGGGCCCGGCATCGTCGCCGCCCTCAGCGACATCCTGAGCACGCCCTGGCGGGCCGTCGGACGGATCGTCCCGGACGAGCGACCCGCCATCGAGGCCGCGCTGGTCGAACTCGCAGAGCTTCAGCGCTGTACGCTGATCCTGACGACCGGCGGCACGGGGCCGGCGCTGCGCGACGTGACGCCGGAGGCGACCGAGGCGGTGTGCGAGCGGATCCTGCCAGGGTTCGGGGAATTGATGCGCACGGCCAGCCTGCGCGAGGTGCCGACCGCGATCCTCTCCCGGCAACTTGCAGGGACGCGCGGGCGCTCCCTCATCGTCAACCTGCCCGGAAAGCCGTCGGCCATCCGGACCTGTCTCGATGCGGTGTTTCCGGCGATCCCCTATTGCATCGACCTGATCGGCGGCGATCGCTTCGACACGGACCCGGGGGTCTGCGTCGCGTTCCGGCCGAAAGGGTAAGGAGGAGAAAGGGCTTCACCCTGCTGCCTATCGTAACCGAGAACTTGACAATCTTGATTGATTTTGTGTAGGTTAGGAGACTGTTCCCCGCCACTTCCCGTTGCGTATTGATAAATGCCCTGGATCTCGCCGGCTCAGTCGCAGCAAAGCAAGGCGAACACCCATCGGGTGGCGGAAGGAATCCTCATCGTCGCGATGCTGTGCCTGGCCGTGGTGACGGTCATGCGGATCGCCACGCTGGACGCGGCGCCTTCGCCGACCGATCAAGCCACGCCGTCGAGCAACACGACCACGCCCTGATCGGAGTGCAGCCTGTGCTGCGGCGCAGCAATTGACTTCGCAAACGCGGAAGCGCATGGTGACATCTCGCATCGCCGGCGGCAACGAGGATGCGTGATCCGCGACCCCCCTGGGGGTTCGGCCTGCCGCGGGCCGGGGCTCGAAGCCCCACAATCCAAGACATCCCATGTCACGCGGGGCGTCCCCCCTGGGCCGACATGTTCGGCCGCAAGGACGCGTGGGCTGTCGTCTGCGCGATTCCTCAACCGAAAGACTGATCTTGACCGATTTCAACTCGCTCGGCCTTGCCGCGCCGATTCTCAAGGCGCTCGCGACCGAGAACTACGTGACCCCGACCCCCGTTCAGGCGCAGGCCATTCCCTACGTCATGGAAGGCCGCGACCTGCTGGGCGTCGCCCAGACCGGCACGGGCAAGACGGCGGCGTTCGCCCTGCCGATGCTTCACCGCCTGTCCGCCGACAGCAAGCCCACGCCGCGCCGCGCCTGCCGCGCCCTTGTCCTGAGCCCGACCCGCGAGCTGGCCAGCCAGATCGCCGAAAGCTTCGAGACATACGGCGCCAATCTGCGGCTTTCCGTCTCCGTCATCTTCGGCGGCGTGAAGATCGGCAAGCAGATCCGCGACCTGGCCCACGGGGTCGACATTCTCGTCGCCACGCCCGGGCGGCTTCTCGATCTCGTCAACCAGCGGGCCGTGTCGCTCGGCGAGGTCGAGACCATCGTCCTCGACGAGGCCGACCAGATGCTCGACATGGGCTTCATCCATGACATCCGGAAGCTCGTCGCCATGGTGCCGAAGAAGCGCCAGAGCCTGTTCTTCTCGGCCACCATGCCGAAGGACATCGCCGAACTCGCCGACCGGTTCCTGACCAATCCGGCCCGGGTGTCGGTGGCGCCCGTCGCCACCACGGCCGAGCGGATCGACCAGCAGGTGATTTTCGTCGAGACGTCGCGCAAGCAGGCGCTCCTGACGAAGCTGCTCGACGACCGCTCGATCGAGCGTGCCCTGGTCTTCACCCGCACCAAGCACGGAGCGGACCGGGTGGTCCGCCGTCTCGCGGCGGCCGGCATCCCGGCCGCGGCGATCCACGGCAACAAGTCGCAACCGCAGCGCGAGAAGGCGCTCGCCGACTTCCGGGACGGCCGCAGCCGGCTGCTGGTGGCCACCGACATCGCGGCGCGCGGCATCGACATCGATGCGGTGACGCATGTCATCAACTTCGACCTGCCCAACGTGCCGGAGAGCTACGTCCACCGCATCGGCCGCACGGCCCGCGCCGGGGCTGCCGGCATCGCCATCTCGTTCTGCGACGGCGAGGAGAGGGCTTTCCTGCGTGACATCGAGCGCCTGACGCGGCTCAAGGTTCCGGTGGCTCCGCGGCCGGCCGACCGGCCCGTCGTACCCGACGCGCCGCGCGGCGACAGCCGCGACGACGCGCCGCCGCGGTCCCATCACGGGCGTGGCCCGGGGCAGGGCAGGGGCAACGGGCGCCCGGCGCCGCGCGCCGAGGGCCAGCGCCAGCGCCAGGACGGACGTCCCGGCGGTCATCGTTCCGAGGAGCGTCCGCGGTCCGAGCATGCGGCCGAGCCGCGTCGCGAGCACCAGCCGAGGGCCGCGGCGGCGCAACCCCAGGGCGAGATGCGCCAGCGCCCGTCCGGAAACCCCGGCGGCCGCATGGCCCATGCCGGCCCGGCCCCCGGCCGGACCGAGAAGCGCGGCAGCACGCCGAGCCAGGCCGAACGCGCCCGCTACGGCGACCGCGGTCGTCCGGCCGAAGGCAAGCGCTCCGGCGGCAAGCCCGGCGGCGGTGGCCGCGGCCGCGCCTGGCAGGGCTGATCGGCACCCCGCGATCCGCGGCCTCGTCCGCGGATCGCCATCTGCCTGCCGACTAACATGTCAGTTGCGCGCCACAACGCGGCGCGCTAGCCTCCCCTCGTGACGGCGGAAGAATCCGGCGGGCTTCGGCCGGCCCGGGTCGAGACACCCGCGACCGCAACTATCCGTTCCTGGGGAGGAACCATGTCCAACGACACCACACGCTCCTTCAATCGATTCTCCGTGTCCCGCCGCGCGCTGCTCAAGGCCGGCGCGGGCGTATCGGCGCTCGGCGTCATCGGCGCCCCGGCGATCGTGCGCACGGCGAACGCCCAGTCGAAGTTCGACTGGAAGCGCTTCTCCGGCGAGACCATCGACGTCATGATGGTCAAGAACCCGCGCTCGGACCTGCTGCAGGGCGCCGAGAAGGAGTTCACCGCGCTCACCGGCATCAAGGTGTCGTCCGAGCAGATCCCCGAGCAGCAGCAGCGCCAGAAGGCGATGATCGAGTTCAGCTCGGGCCGCCCCACCTTCGACGTGACGATGCTGGCGCTGCACGTCCAGAAGCGCCTGTCCTACAAGGGCAAGTGGACGGAAGACCTGCGCCCCTACATCTCCAACCCGGACTTGACCAGTCCGGACTTCGACTTCGCCGACTTCTCGAAGGGCGCGCTCGACTTCGCGACGCAGTCCGACGGTGCGCTGAACACGCTGCCGCACTTCGTCGACTTCTGGATTCTCTATTACAACAAGGAGATCTTCGAGAAGAAGGGCGTCGCCTACCCGAAGTCGATGGACGAGATCATCACCGCCGCGGCCAAGCTCAACGACCCGGCCAACGGCATCAACGGCTTCGTCTCGCGCGGTCTGAAGAACGCCAACATCCCCGTCTGGACGAGCTGGCTGCTGGGCCAGGGCATGGAAACCATCGACCCGGCCAGCGGAAAGCTGAACACCGACGGCGCCGAGGCCATCTGGGCGGCGGAAATGTACCGCAAGCTCAACAAGGACTATGCGCCTCCCGGCACCATCGGCTTCAACTGGAACGAGTGCCAGACGACGTTCATGCAGGGCAGGGCGGCGATGTGGCTGGACGGTATCGGCTTCGCCACGCCGCTCGAGGATCCGACGAAGTCGAAGATCGTCGGCAAGGTCGGCTACGGCATCACCCCGCCTGGCCCGAAGGCACATCACTCGGCGTTGTTCGGTGACGGCATGGGGATCTCGCAGGGCTCCAAGAAGAAGGGCGCTGCCTGGTATTACGTCCAGTGGGCGGCGAACAAGAGCAACCAGCTCGCCATGCTCAAGGCAGGCGCCGGTTCTCCTGCACGCCTGTCGCCCTTCGCGAATCCCGAGGGCACGAAGTCTTCCATCTTCTCGAAGGAATACTTCGATTGCCTCGCCGGTTCCTCGAAGATCGGACGCCCCGGGCTGCCCCAGATCATCCCGGTCACCGAGTTCCGCGACATCTTCGGCGTGGCCCTCACGAACACGCTGTCGGGCGCCGACCCGGCGACGGAGCTGAAGAAGGCCACGGAAGCCTTCAAGCCAGTCCTCGCCAAGTCCGAACAGGGCTGAGGAAGACGCGGCCAGGCCAGGACAGTCGTCTGACGGCCGGCAGGCCGAACGGACTGGCGGCCTGGGCCGACCCCGGCGGACGCGATACGCCCGCCGGTTTCCATCCCGCTGCGACGTCACTCCTCCTCCGCACTGCGGGGGAGGAGAGGCGAGCGCCGTGCCGACGCGTCGGAGCTTGCGGGCCCGACGCTCCCTCGCTCCACCGCAACAGCCGGGCTCTCGGATGACGCAGACCGCCGCTCACGCCGCCCTTCGGAACGATGTCCCCGGACGTCCCGCGGGCGAGCAACAGGCCCGCAAGCCCTACGACTTCTCGCGGAAGTACTGGGTCTTCGCCGTGCCGGCGACGGTGATCATCCTGGCGGTGATCGTGTTCCCCTGGCTGTTCACGATCTACATGTCCGTTCAGGACTACAAGGTCGGCGGCGGATCCGACTTCGTCGGCCTGGAGAACTATCGGACGCTGGTCAACGACGAGCGCTTCCTCGATTCGATCCGCATCACCTTCTTCTTCACCGTGCTGGCGGTGGTGATCCCGGTGTTCCTCGGCACCGCAGCCGCGCTCGTCTTCCATCGGGAGTTCCCGTTCCGCGGGGTGCTGCGGACGGTTTTCGTCATGCCGATGATGGCGACGCCCGTCGCGGTGTCGCTGGTGTGGAAGATGATGTTCCACCCGCAGCTCGGCGTCCTGAACTACATCCTCAGCCTGTTCGGCATTCCGCCGAGCGCGTGGGTGTTCAGCCCCGAGACGGTGATCCCGACCCTGGTCATGGTCGAGGTGTGGCACTGGACGCCGCTGGTCATGCTGATCGTCCTCGGCGGCCTCGCCGGCCTGCCGCGCGAACCCTACGAGTCCGCGGTCATCGACGGCGCCAATGGCTGGCACATGTTCCGCTACATCACGCTGCCGCTGCTGTGGCCCTACATCATGATCGCGCTGATCATCCGCACCATCGACGCGCTGAAGGTCTTCGACATCATCTTCGTGATCTCGGAGGGCGGGCCCGGCACGGCGTCGGAAACGCTGAACATCTTCCTCTACCTTCAGGCCTTCCAGTTCTACAAGATCGGCTATTCTTCCGCCGTCGTGGTCATCTTCTTCGCCATCATCGTCGCCCTGTCCCTGCTGCTCCTCTACACGCGGCAGAAATCGAAGTGGAACGCGTGATGACCGCTCCAAATTCACGCCACATTCGAAGGGCGGAGGGCCCGGCATGAGCACGCTCACTCTCAAGCGCGTCGCGCTGAAGACGGGCTTTGCCCTCTCGGTCTTCGCCCTCGTCTCGCCCGCCATCCTCGTCTTCCTGTGGATGCTCTCGCTCTCGTTCAAGAACGAGGTCGACAACACGGCATGGCCGCCCGTGTTCATCCCCAATCCGCCGACGCTGGCGAACTATGTCGAGGTGTTCGCCCGGAACAACTTCCTGCTCTACCTGTGGAATTCGATCCTTGTGACCGGCGGCGCCGTGCTGCTGGGGCTGATTGTCGGCGTGCCGGCGGGCTACGGCATCGCGCGGTCGAAGTCGGCCAAGTTCGCGATCCTCATCCTGATCGCGCGCATGACGCCGGCGCTGTCGTACCTGATCCCGCTGTTCATGGCCTTCCAGTGGCTCGGCCTCGTCGGGACGATCCCGGCACTGCTGATCACCCATCTGGTGATCACCATCCCGATCATCGTCTGGATCATGATCGGCTATTTCGAGAACATTCCGCAGGAACTGGAGGACGCAGCGCTCGTCGACGGGGCGACTCCGTGGCAGGGTTTCCGCTACATCGCCATGCCGCTGGCCAGGCCGGGCATGGTGGTGGGCGCAATCCTCGCCTTCATTTTCTCCTGGAACAACTTCATCTTCTCGGTGGTGCTCGGCGGCAAG
>CAZJCW010000105.1:0-13455 GCA_964544365.1 uncultured Alsobacter sp. | reverse complement strand
CCGTCCAGATTGCGCCAGCCAACCTGCACTGGCTCTCCGTCGCGGCTCTGGGAACCGCCGCGGACCTGTCGAGGCGCCACGACCTCCCGATGCACATGCACGTCGTGGAGACCCGTTACCAGAAGGCCTACGCCCTCAAGCGCACGGGCAGGACGGCCTTGGCCCATCTCGACCGCATGGGCCTTGCGGGGCCACGCCTCACCATCGGCCACGGCGTATGGATGACGCGCGACGACATCGCATTGTGCGCGCAGACGGGGACGCGCATCTGCCACAACTGCAGTTCCAACATGCGCCTGAAGAGTGGTCTGGCGCCGGTGAACCGGTTCCTCGCCGAGGGCATCCCCGTGGCGATCGGAATCGACGAAGCCGGCATCAATGACGACCGCGACATGCTCCAGGAGATGCGCCTCGTGCTGAGGGCGCACCGCGAGCCGGGTCTCGATGCACCGTCTCCGACCCCGTCGCAGGTCCTGCGGATGGCAACCGAACACGGCGCCGGGACGACTCCCTTTGCAGAACGGATTGGATCACTGTCGCCCGGGCGATCGGCCGATTGTGTGATCTTCGACTGGAACGCGGTGACGTATCCCTGGCAATCCCCGGACATTCCGTTGCTCGACGTGCTTGTCCAGCGCGCCCGCTGCGCGACCGTGAAGACCGTCGTCGTCGAAGGCGAGGTGGTCCTTCGGGACGGCCGCTTCACGAAGCTTGACGAGTCGGCGATCCTGGCAGAGATCGCGGCACGGCTCGCCCATCCTCTCACTCCCGCCGAAGAGGAACGGCGCGTGATGGCGAAGCGCATCTTCCCGCACGTCCGCGCATTCTACGACGGCTACGACGCCGATCTGATCGACGAGCCGTTCTACCGTTCAAGCAGCGTGCGCTGATCGCGCCGGTCACGCGGCGGTTGCTCTTGTCCAGGCAACCGCGATGTCCTGCCGGCTGGCGATCCATACCTGGTCGCCCAAGGCCCGAAGTCTGTCGAGGATCCCGGTGAATGCCTGGAACCGAGCGGGGCGGCCGACGATGCGCAGATGAAAGCCGACATTCAGGAGCCTCGTGCGGCCGCCCTGCGCCTCGGCCAGCAGGGTCGCCAGGGCCGCATCGACGTAGTCGACCATCTCGCTTGGCCGCACGAAGCCGTTGGGATGGAAGAACTTCATGTCGTTGGTGTCGAGAGAGTAGGGCAGGACGACGAGCCCGGGGTGATCGGGATCGGAATAGGGGACGTCATCATCAAAGGCGTTCGACGTGTAGAGCATACCGCGCTCGGCCAGCAGCGAACGGGTGTGCTGGCTCTCGCTTCCCCGGCAGAAGAACCCGACGGGTCGGCGGCCTGTGGCGTCCTCGATCACGGAAAGGCAACGATCCAGGTCCCGGGCCTCGTCGTCGCGCGTGGCATAGTCGGCGTGAGGCCTCCAGGTCCATCCATGAACCGCCGGTTCGTGCCCGCCCGCCACGACGGCGCGTGCAAGCGCCGGGACGTTCTGTACAGCGCGTCCGCACATGAAGAAGGTTGCGGGGATCCGGCGTTCCTGCAGCGCCTGAAGCATTCGCGGCAGGCCGGCGCGCATGCCGTAGGCGAAGATCTGTTCCTGGCCCAGGTCGCGGGTGCCCGGCGGGACGACGCTGACCACCTCGCCGATGCTTTCGCTCTGCCGGTCGCCATAGCCGACCTGTTGCTCCGCGCCTTCCTCGAAGTTGACCACGACCGATACCGCCAGCCGGGATCCGTTGGGCCAGGCGACCTGTGGCTGATCGAATCCATACCCGACAAAATCACGCATCGCGAAAGCCACCTGCATCGGCGCCCGGGCGGCACCCTCGGGGTGAGACTCTATCCCAGCGGCCGTCCCAGTCGATGCCGTCGTGTCCTGCTGACGGATGCGCCCCGCAGTGTCGGTCGTCGCCCGGATTGGGCCCGGTGCACGCAATCGCAGGGTGACGTCATCGCCGCAACGGGTTGATCCAAAGTCCCAGACCCTCGGCGAGGCTGTCGAAGAGAACCCGGATGGGGACCGAGTCTTTCTGGTCCTGGTGGACGGCAAGCCAGCATTCGAGATCGAGGGCTATCTCGTCGGGGAGGATCGGAATCAGGTCCGGCTCGGCACCTGCCATTGTCTTCTGCATCATGCCGATGCCGATCCCGGCACGAACCGCCATGACCTGCGCGACGTCGGAGTCGACCCTCATCGAAAAGATGTCCCGGGAGATCGGGAGCACACCCCCCGCTACCGCGCGCGCCGAGTGGTCGTCCCGGTCGAAGCCGATGAGGTGATGTCGCCCGAGTTCGGCGATGCTTGCCGGGGAGCCGAACCGCTGCACGTAGTGACGATGCGCATAGAGCCCGAGAGCCACGCGCCCTAGCTTGCGGGCGACGAGACCGTCCTGCTTCGGTCGGGTCATCCGGACGGCGATGTCCGCGTCCCGACGCAGGAGGTCGTCGGTCCGGTTGTTGAGGGCGAGTTCGACGACGATCTCCGGAAACTGGTGTCGTACGGTCGCGAGGATCGGCGGGAGCACGAAGGTGCCCATGATCTCGCTCGCCGAGATCCGCACGGTTCCTCGCGGCTTTTCGGCATCGCCCCCTGCCTTCGCGGCGCGAACGAGGGCGCCGAAGGCTGTCTCCATGGCCTCGGCATGCGGCAGCAGCGCCCGCGCGGCTTCCGTGGGCAGCAGGCCCCCGGAAGACCGCGTGAAGAGCGCAACCCCGAGCCCGGACTCCAACTCGTCGATGTGGCGGCCGATCGTCGGTTGGGTCAGGCCGGTCGCCCGTGCGGCGGCCGACAGGCTGCCGCGCCGAAAGACCGCGAGATAGGAGCGAAGGAGAGCCCAGTCGGTCAAGCCAGCCATACGAAAACGTATAATGACTGAACAGTGTTTGGCAATTTTCGTTTTGTGGCGTGTGGGCGACAGTCCCTTCCACAGAAGGAGCGCGGCCATGAGCAACCCGGACTTCCCACAAACCGCCCTGATCCTCGGCCTCAGCGGAGCAATCGGAGCCGCCATCGCCGCGACGCTGGTCCGCCGCGGATGGGCGATCCGCGCCCTGTCGCGGCGATCCGCCGACGATCGGCCGCCATTCGATTTCCCAGTCGACTGGATCGAAGGCGATGCGCTCGATGCCGAAGCGGTCATGGGCGCGGCAAAAGGCGCTGCCATCATCGTTCACGGCGTCAATCCGCCAGGATATCGACGCTGGCGGGAGGACGGCATTCCGATGCTCGCCAATACCATCGCGGCCGCCAAGGCAGCCGCCGCCACCATCCTGTTCCCCGCGAATGTCTACGTGTTCTCGACGTCATCCCCGGCGGTCGTCGACGAGTCGACCCCTCGCAGGCCAACGACCCGGAAGGGCCAGGTCCGACTCGAGATGGAAGCCATGCTGGAAAGGGCCGCACGGGAGGACGGCGTGCGCTTCATCGCGATTCGCTCCGGCGATTTTTTCGGGCCGGGGGTCACCAACTCGTGGTTCGCGCAGGCGCTCGCCAAGGGAGGCGGTTCGGCCAAGACGATCCGCACGTTGACGCCGCGCGGTATCGGCCATGCCTGGGCCTTTGTGCCTGACCTCGCCGAAGCCTTCGCACGGCTGGTCGAGCGCCGTTCCGCCCTGCCGGCGATGTCGCTGGTGCATTTCGGCGGGCACCAGGACGAAACGGGGGTTGCGATGGCTGAATCGGTTCGCCGGGTTCTCGGCCGGCCGGATATCCCGATCAAACCCTTTCGCTGGGTCATTGTTTGGCTCGGCTCGCCGTTCGCAGGGTTTCTTCGCGAAGCCCTGGAGATGGCCTGGCTGTGGAAGTCGAGTCTCGCGCTCGACAACACGAAGCTCCGCGCGCTCATCGGCGAGGAACCGCATACCCCGCTGGATGAAGCGGTGAAGGCCGCACTCGCGCCTGCCAACTGACTCTCCCAAACCTCTGGAAGGATTCACCCATGACCACCGCATCGCCTGCGGCGCCGACCTCGCGCGCCGAAAAGACCGCCCTCGTCCTGCTCGTCCTGGCGCAGGTCGTCCTGTTCCTCGTTCCCCTGATCGTGCTCGGCCAGGCCATAGGGTGGCCAGCCAGCCTGCGCCTGCCTGCTGCCGAGGCACTTCCCCTGATCGCGCGGAACGCGACTGCGCTGCAGGTCGGATATTGGGGCTATCTCCTTACTGCGACAGCCATGGTGCCGCTGGCGCTTGCCCTGCGCCGTCACGCTCACGCCCATGGCGAAATGGGACTGGTGGTCGACGTGATGGCGGCGTTCGGCATCGCAGCCGCCGTGCTGAAGACATTGGGGATCGTGCGCTGGCTGATCGCCATGCCGAGCCTGGCCTCGCTCCATGTGGGATCGACCGATCCCGCACTCCGGACGGTGATCGAGGTGAGTTATGTCGCGCTCAATGGCTATGCCGGCAGCGTCGGCGAACTGCTCGGCGTGCAGCTGTTCTCGGGGATGTGGCTCATCCTTCTGGGCATCGTTCTGGCCCGAACGGGTCTTCGCCTCAACGGTCTTGCCGGAGTGGTGATCGGGACGGGTTTCGCCCTGACCGCACTGCGGACTGTTCTGCCCGCACTCGACGTCCTTGGCTCGGTTCTTCCGCCGATGGGGCTCGCCTGGTTCCTCGTACTTGCCGTCTCGCTCTGGAGGCAGAGATGACTTGAAGAGTGCGGCGGGTTGGTGAGCATGATGCCACTCTGGATCTTCACAAGGCGAGCCCCGGTCTTCAGTTGAAGTGCGGGACGAAGCGGACGATACCGGACATGACTGTCGGCACCTGGGGGGACCGCGACGCATGAAGACCGTCGGAGCCATCGAAGGCGCGGTCGATTTCGAACCGGAACGCCTCGCGGCATACCTCTCGACGCGGCTTCCCTTTGCGCGAGGGCCGATGTCCTTGAGCCGCATCAGCGGGGGGCAGTCGAACCCGACCTACATCGTCGGCTATCCAGGCGGAGGGGCGGTGCTTCGCAAGCGGCCGGCCGGGCCGACCTTGCCGTCGGCCCATGCGGTGGACCGCGAGTTCCGCGTGCTGAGCGCGCTTGCCGGAACGCCTGTCCCCGTCCCCCGGCCGCTGCTGTTCGAGGCCGATCCCGCCGTCATCGGGACGCCCTTCTACGTGATGGAGAAGCTGGACGGCCGCGTCTTCCACGACTGCGCCCTGCCGGACGTCACGCCGTCCGACCGCCGCGCGATGTTCTTCTCCATGGCGGACACGCTCGCCGCGCTTCACGCCGTCGATCCCGCATCGGTCGGGCTGGCCGATTTCGGTCGTCCCGGGAGTTACTTCACGAGGCAGCTCGCCCGCTGGTCGCGTCAGTGGGAGGACTCCCCGACCGACGGCATCCCCGAACTCGACGCCGTCGTCGCCTGGCTCTCCGCCAAGCTGCCACCCGATGACGGACGGGCGTCCATCGCCCATGGAGACTTCCGGCTCGGCAACCTGATGTTCCATCCGACCGAACCGCGCGTGATCGGCATCCTCGACTGGGAACTCGCGACGCTGGGCGATCCGCTGGCCGATCTCGGCTTCTGCTGCATGACCTGGCATTCGAGCCCGGACGAGTATTCGGGCATCCTCGGCCTCGACATCGAGGCTCTGGGAATCCCCTCCCGGGACGCTTTCGTGGCCCGGTACGAAGGCCTGCCTGCCCCGTCGGGGCGGCTGCAACCCTTCCACGTGGTCTTCGCCCTGTTCCGGTTCGCCGTCATCTTCGTCGGGATCGCCGACCGGGCGCGGGCCGGCACGGCGGCTGCCGCCGACGCGGCGAAGACGGGTCGGCTGGCCGTCAACTTCGCGCGGCGGGCCCATGCGCTCGCCCTGGCGTCCTGAGGGGGCACGCGCTCATGGATCTCGGCGCACGGATGCGCGGCCGGCACGTCCTCGTGACCGGCGCTTCGGGCGGGCTGGGCGAACACTTCGCGCGCCTGCTCGCGGGCTGCGGCGCGGCGGTGACGGTGGCCGCCCGAAGGGTCGACAGGCTGCAGAGGCTTGTCGGTGAGCTCACTGCGGCCGGAGCGCCGCACGCGCGGGCCGTCGCCCTCGACGTCACCAGCGAGGAATCGATCGCCGCCGCCCTGGCGGCGGCAACGGGGGAGGGCGCGCCGCCGCTCGACGTCCTCGTCAACAATGCGGGCATTGCGGCGAGCGAGGCCGCCATCGAGGTCGACGGCGCCGTGTTCGACCGCGTGATCGACACCAACCTGCGGGGGCCCTGGCTCCTGTCGGTCGCCGCGGCGCAGGTCTGGCGGGAGACCGGACGCCCCGGCGTCATCGTCAACATCGCCTCGATCCTCGGCCTGAATGTCAGCAAGGGCGTGGGCCCCTATGCCGTGTCGAAGGCCGGCGTGGTGCAGATGACGAAGGCGATGGCCCTCGAATGGGCGCGCTACGGCATCCGCGTCAACGCGCTGTGTCCCGGCTATGTCGGGACGGACATCAACGCCGGCTTCTTCGCGACGGAGGCGGGACAGCGGATGATCCAGCGCATCCCGATGCGCCGCCTCGGCGCGCCGGAGGATCTCGACGGTGCCTTCCTCCTGCTCGCGTCGGATGCTTCGGGCTGGATGACCGGGTCGGTGCTCGCCGTCGACGGCGGGCATATGGTGACGGGACTGTAGGGCTGCGCGGCGCCGGTCCGGGCGACAGGGGCGCAAGAACGAAGGACGGACGACCATGGACTTCACACTGCCTGCCGCGATCGAAGACGTCCGCGTGCGCATCGCCGCCTTCGTCGAGCGCGAGATCCTGCCGGTGGAGGCCGACCGCTCCACCTGGGACGCGCATGGCAACATCGCCGCGGAGCCACTGGCTGCGCTGCGCGGCAAGGCGAGGGGGGAGGGGCTGTGGTGCCTCCAGCTGAAGCCCGGGACCGGCGGGCTCGGCGTCGGCAAGATCGGCATGGCCGCCTGCTACGAGGCGATGAACCGCTCGATCTTCGGCCCGGTGTGCTTCAACTCGGCCGCGCCGGACGACGGCAACATGATGGTGCTGGAGAAGACCGCCACGCCCGCGCAGCAGGAGCGCTGGCTGCAGCCCATCGTGCGCGGGGAGGTGCGTTCCGCCTTTGCCATGACCGAGCCTCATCCCGGCGGCGGATCGGATCCGCAGATGATCGCGACGCGCGCCGAGCGCAAGGGCGACGTCTACGTCGTGAAGGGCCGCAAGTGGTTCATCACCGGGGCGGAGGATGCCGCCCACTTCATCCTGATCGCGCGCACCTCCGACGATCCGCGCCATGGCCTGACGGCCTTCCTGTTCGATCGCGACCAACCGGGCTGGCGCATCGTGCGGCGCATCGGGATCATGGGGCCGGAGGAGCATGGCGGGCACTGCGAGCTGGAGTTCGACGGGCTGGAGATCCCGGTCGGGAACCGGCTGCTCGAGGACGGGCAGGGGATGCGCTTCACGCAGATCCGTCTCGGCCCGGCGCGGCTCACCCACTGCATGCGCTGGCTCGGACTGGCGAAGCGCTGCGTCGAGATCGCCAAGGATTACGCGGCCGTCCGCACCGGCTTCGGGGTCCGCCTTGCCGATCGCGAGAGCATCCAGCTCATGCTGGGCAAGCTGGCGATGGACATCGAGATCGGCCGCCTGCTGGTGATGAAGGCGGCGTGGGAGCTCGACCGGGGCGGCTTTGCCCGCAAGGAGGTCTCGATGGCGAAGGTCCACGTCGCCAACCTGCTCCATCAGGCGGCCGACGTCGCCATCCAGGTCAACGGCGCACGCGGCTACTCCACCGACACGGTGCTGGAGTGGATCTACCGCTACGCCCGCCAGGCCCGCCTCGTCGACGGCGCCGACGAGGTCCACCGCATGGTGCTCAACGGCGCCCTCGACAAGGAGGGAAGCGCATTCTGGTCCTGGCCGACAGCGTGACGGGTCAACACCGAACCGGCACCTTGCCAGATTCCGCGATGAGATCGCCGGCCATGGTGCAAGCGGCCCATAGGACGGTGGTGACGGCTTCCGTCGACGTGCCAGTTCTGACCTGAGCTTGAGTGGCCTTGACCGTTCTGCCACTTCTCCCTGCCCGACTTCCTTCGTTGAGGATCACGGATGCCATCAAGACCCTCCGCTTCGGACATCGGCATTCCCACGCATCATTCACGCGTCGAGAGCTGGGAGTGCGACTTCAACCAGCACTGGAACGCCCGCTACTATCACCGCAGCTTCCAGTTCGCCGCCGAGCGCATCGAGACCCTGTGCGGGCGGGAGGCCCGGGGCGTTCAGGGCTTACGGCGACGCATGGTTCGCTTCCATCGCGAACTGTTCGTGGGGACGTCTGTCGAAGTGCGTTCCGTCGGGATCGCGGGCGGCCCGCATGACGGTGCCATCATGCACGTGCTGTCCGGGGATGGTGTCATCGCCGCGACCGCGCTCGACGATCCCTGTCTTCCTGCTTCCGTCCTGCCGCATGCCGATCCAGAGGCCATGGCTTGGGCGATGCCACGATCCGCCAGCCAATCGGACGCGACGTGGAACATCGACGCTGTCGAAGCCGTTGTATCCGAAACGGGTTCGGTGCGGCGCGAGGAGGTCGACCCGCACGGGTTTCTCCATGCCGAGGAGATCGTTCGCCGGGCCGCGATCGGCGTGCACCATCTCCTGTCCCGGACAGGTTTCACCGCCGAGTTCACGCGCCAGACGTCGATTTCCCGCATGTCGGTGGAGCTCGCGATGGCCCCGGCTGGGCCTTGCTCGGTCGGAAGTCCGCTCCTGGTCCGCTCCGGATTCGCCGAAGTCCGGGAGAAGTCCTTCTCGTCCTTCCACAGTCTGGAGACTCCCGACGGGGGCTGCGTCGCCACGACATTGAACATCATCGTGCCGGTGGACATGACGACGCGGCGCGCCGTCGCAGTGCCCGACTTCATCCGGCGTCCGGGCGCCTGACCGCAGGTGAATGGGAATGCCGGCACAAGGGCCGGGCACTCTCCGCGATGCAGTCCGCGCCGGAGCGCGACCCGAGGCGGTGCGGGTGCTAGGAGAGTGACTGCGCCTCGCGAACAATCATCACCCGCAGGAGACGTCGTCAGCATGTCGGTTTTTCAGTTCATCAGCCTGTACGGGTTGGCCTTGCTGGTCATGCTGCCGCTTGACGTCGCGTGGCTCAGCACGGCCGGATCCACGCTCTACAAGAAGGAGATCGGCTCCCTCCTGTTGGAGAAACCGGCGCTCGGGCCGGCTGCGGTTTTCTATCTTCTCTATGCCGTCGGCGTCGTCGTCTTCGCTGTCGCGCCAGCGTATCGCGACGGCTCCTGGACCTCCGCACTCCTCCATGGAGCCTTGTTCGGCCTGATCGCCTACGCCACCTACGACCTCAGCAACCTCGCGACCCTGCGAGGATATACGACGACCATCGCATTGATCGACATTGCCTGGGGGACATTCCTGACGGCGGTGTCGTCCCTGTCCGTCTATCTGATCGGGCGTTATCTCCAGCTCATCTGACGACTTGTCGACACACCGACGGCGGAAGCGACAGGACGCGTTACGGGGGCATCCCGGTGACAGACCCACGCGGCGAAGCCAGCCAGCGGGCGCACGTCATTGCCTGACCGATCACGGCATGACGTTGCCGCAGGGCCGGGGGAACGGATCCCAGCCGATGCCCGCGCAATCTCGGATCCTCCCGGCGGAGGCGACGGAGAGCGTCGATTCCCTCCTGTCGCCCCGCCGGATCGCAGGATCAGGCCCTTGCGGAAACGGCCGCCGGGTAGTCGCTGTAGCCCTCGGGGCCGGGGGTGTAGAAGAGTTCGGCCCGCGGCTCGGCCAGCGGCGTGCCGTTGCGCAGGCGCTGAACGAGGTCCGGGTTCGCGATGAACGGCCGCCCGAAGACGGCCGCCTGGATCAATCCCGTTTCGAGAGCGGCCTCGGCCGTCTCGGCCGAGTATCCGCCCGCGGCGATCAGCGGGCCCTTCACGTGTGCGCGCATCGTGGCCAGGACGTCGTCCGGATTCCCGGCGTTGTTCAGGGCGGCTGCGAAGGCATCCGCCTTCATCACGTGGACATAGGCCATCTCCGCCGTCGGAAGGGCATCGAGCAACGCGACGTGCGTCTCCAGGGGGGCGGCGTCGACGAGGTCGTTGAACATGTGGCCGGGGGAAATGCGGATCGCGGTGCGCGCGGCGCCGATTGCCGCGGCGACGGCCTTCGTCACCTCGACGACGAACCGGATCCGGCCCTGCACCGTGGTTCCGTAGCCGTCGGTGCGCTGGTTGCTGTTGCTCGAAAGGAACTGGTTGAGCAGATACCCGTTCGCCGCGTGAAGCTCGACTCCATCGAAGCCTGCCTCGATCGCGTTACGGCTGGCCTGCACGAACTCCTCGACCAGGGCCGGCAATTCGGCCGTGTCCAGGGCGCGGGGAACCGGGAACGGCTGCATCTGCTTCTGGTCGGTCCACATCTCCCCGGCCGGCTTGACGGCGGACGGAGCGACGGGTGATCCGGCCACCTGGCGGTTCAGTTCGTGGGCGATGCGACCGACATGCATGATCTGCAGGACGATCTTGGCTCCGCCGCGATGCACGGCTTCCGTGATCTTGCGCCAGGCTGCGATCTGCTCCGGCGTATGGATGCCCGGTGTCCGCGGATAGCCCTGGCCGGCGAAGCTCGGCTGGGTGCCTTCCGTGATGATGAGTCCGGCCGATGACCGCTGCGCATAGTAGTCCGTCGCATACGGTTGGGGCACGCCCGATGGCGTCGCGCGATTGCGCGTCAGCGGCGCCATGACGATCGCGTTCTGGAGACGCAGGCCACCGAGTGTGGTCGGCTGGAAAAGGTGCTTCATGTCGGCGGGATCCCGAAGTTAGCCCACGCATTCTGTGGTGTTCTTCATCTAGGGCGCTGCGGCAAAAGGGGCACCCCGCGCCCAAGCAACGCAGCATCGCGTCGCCGATGGCCGGGGCCTGGTCCATGGTGTTTTTCCGCGACTGCCGACGCGCCTCTCTTCCGGGGCCTCAGCTTCCGGGTCGATCGCTTCGACCGGCAAGGCTGATCCCCCGGAAGTCATGCCGACAGGAGATGTGTCCCTCCTAGACACTGTGTCCGACGAGGGCCCCGATTGCAGCTGTGGCGGCCATTGCAAAGGCACCCCAGAACGTGACGCGCAGCGTCGGCTTCCACATGCTTGCTCCACCGATCCGGGCGCCGAGAGCCCCCAGTGCCGCAAGGCACGCCAATGAGCCGCCCGAGATCGTGAGGGCAATCGTCGCCGTCGGCGCGAAGGCGGCGATGATCAGGGGAATGGCGGCACCTACGGAGAAGGTCGCGGCGGAGGTCAGGGCCGCCTGGACCGGTCGTGCCACGACATGAGCCGAGAGGCCCAGCTCGTCTCGCGCATGCGTCGCAAACGCATCCTTAGCCGTCATTTGTTCCGCGACCTTGCGGGCAAGGTCCGGCGAGACACCGCGGGCGACATAAATGGCCGTCAACTCATCAAGCTCCGCGCCGGGCTGCTCCCGCAGTTCTCGGCGCTCACGGTCGAGGTCGGCCTCTTCCGTGTCGGCCTGGGAACTGACGGAGACATATTCGCCTGCCGCCATGGACATCGCCCCAGCAACAAGGCCGGCAACGCCCGCAACGAGGACATCACCAACATTGGTCGACGCAGCGGCCACGCCCACGAGCAGGCTCGCCGTTGAAATGATCCCGTCATTGGCGCCCAGCACGGCGGCCCGCAGCCACCCGATACGCTCGATGAGGTGAGATTCTCGATGAAGAGGATGCATGCGCGGGTTCTCCACGGTTGTCGTTACGGAGCAAAGCCAGACAAGGCACGAACCCCGGAACCGATCTGGCGTCCGGCCGGCGTCGAGACGGAAACCGCGTCACCTCATTCAGCCCGCGCTCTCGTCGTCGCGTTCATCAAGGGCGATCAGGAATGACGCGACCCTGTTGACGGACGACAGGCAGTCCGCGACGCCGGCGTAGTTCTCGACGAGCCAGTTCAGGGCGGCCTGCACGATCACGAAGGCTGCCGTCACTTGCGCGACCTCGCCCAGCGACATCGTCCCGACGAGATACTTCGGGGCGCAGAGCGCCCAGGCGATCACAGGCGCGAGAAGGATGTTGCCCTGGGCGACGACCGTGGTGCGCATGAACTGAACACACAGGTCGCGCCACCCTGCAATCACGTCGTCCAGCGAACCCGAGAGGAGTCGGTGCTGCTCGATCCGCCCCTCGCCGACAGGAGTGGCCGCGCCTCGCTCGTGAAGGTGCGAGCCGACGGCGCGAAACTGGGCCTCCGCGGCGTTCTTCACGGCGATCACGCCGACGAGGCGTCGGCCGATGACCGCCATGGCCACGCTCAGCAGCGCCGAATAGATCGTCACGGCGACCACCAGATACTTTGGCACCGTGAGTGTGTGACCGAAGACCTGCATCGTGAGATCGCCACCGACGCTCCACAGGATGCTGATGAAGATTGCTCCGCCAAGGACCGCATTCAGCAATCCGACCACGAGCCCGACGGGCATGTCTGTTGCGATCCTGGCATCCTCCGCGAGCCGGTACTCCGGGTTCTGGTCTTCGCCGACCGTGAAACGGAGTTGGCGGAAGCGGTCGTTGGACAGCCATCGGTCGATGAGGTGCTGCGTGAGCCAAGCACGCCATCGCCGCTGGACGGTCATGCGCGCCCAGATGGCAAAGACTGCGACAAGGATGCTGACTCCTGCGAGCGGCAGGAACATCCAGGCCTGGCTCCGGAGCGCCTCCTCGTCCCGCCGTCCAAATGCATCGAAGAAGTCACGGCCCCAGAAGTTCAGCCTGTACTGGATGGCGAGCTGGAGCAGGACGCTCGCCAGGAGCATTGCAGTCAGGATCCAGGATCGACGCGAGTCGCTCCCCTGCCAGAATCCCGACGCGGCGCGCCAGAAGCGCGAGAGGAGATCTCTCTGTGTATCGGGCGCCCGCGTCCTCGGATCGAACCGCGACGTGCTTCGACTAAGCCATGGCAAGGGCGTGGTGCTCGTCTGGAGGATTCAGGTTATCAGAAGCAGGTCCTCCGTCATCATGCATTGACGTGAGACAAGGCGCAGGACATGAGTGATTGATAGTTTTCAATCAGCTTGTGATTGTTGATCTGAAGCTGAACCATTGTTTTCACCGACGATTGAAGCACTGACATTCTGGAACGGCTCCAGAATTGCGGTGTAACAAGGAGGCTGAATGACTGAAGCCCCTTCGCCGCGGCAGCGTACGATCTCGACACTGGTGTTGGCATTCGGCGTCGGCCTTGGCCTCGTGCTCTGCTACCTGCTCTCGATTCCGTTCATCCCTGCGCTCGTCGGAGCTTTCACTCTCGCGGTCCTGTTCGCGCCCCTCGATGCCCACATGAGGCGTGCCGTGAGGGTCGACGGCATCGCCGCAGCCCTGACGGCGGCGGTCGTTGCGCTCATCGTCGTGGTGCCGACGATCCTCATCGTAGGGGCGTTGCTCAGCGAGACCGACCGCAGTGCCCGACTGAT
>CAZJCW010000104.1:0-13480 GCA_964544365.1 uncultured Alsobacter sp. | reverse complement strand
CCGCGCCCGTCCGGCTTCAGCGCCAGCAGGATGCGCTCCTGCAGGCGGTTGGTGTCCTGGTACTCGTCGACGAGGACATGGTCGAACGCCGCGCCGATCTCGGCCGCAAGCGACGGTTCGTCGAGCATGTGCGCCCAGTACAGCAGCAGGTCGTCGTAATCGAGGACCGACTGGCGCTGCTTGGCCTCGACATAGGCCGCAAAGAGCCGTTTCAGCTCCGCTTCCCAGCCGGCGCACCACGGAAAGGACGCACCGAGCACCTGCGCGAGCGGCATCTCCGCGTTGACGACCCGGGAATAGATGGCGAGGCAGGTGCCCTTGGTCGGGAAGCGGCTCTCCGTGCCGGACAGGCCGAGTTCGTGCCGGACCATGTTCATCAGGTCGGCGGAATCCTCGCGGTCGTGGATCGTGAAGGCAGGGTCGATCCCGATGCTCCCGGCATGCTCGCGCAGGATGCGGGCGCCGACCGCGTGAAACGTGCCGGCCCAGGTCAGGGCGTCGGTCATGATGCGCGCGGCCGGACCCATCGCCTCGCCGGCGATCCGCTCGACCCGGCGCATCATTTCCCCCGCCGCACGGCGGGAGAAGGTGAGGAGCAGCAGGCGGCGCGGGTCCGCGCCCTCGATGATCAGCGTCGCGACCATGTGGGCGAGCGTGTTCGTCTTGCCGGATCCCGCGCCGGCGATGACGAGCAGCGGACCCTGTGCGACGGCGGCGCGCTCGGCGGCCCGGCGCTGCTGGGGATTGAGCTTCGCGAGGTGGGGCCGGGCGTCGTCCGGCGGTCGCGAATCGCTGGCGAGCGGAATGGCGATCATGGCCGCAGGCAAACATGGTTCGCGTTGTGTTCGCAATCGCAGGCTGCAGGGGCAGGTCCGGAAGGCCGCTCCGGCCGTATCTGACAGGACACGCGCAGGACACCCTCATGACCGCATCATCGATCGCCATTGTCGGAGCCGGCATCGCCGGCCTTGCCGCCGCACGCCGCCTGGCTGACGCCGGTCACGCCGTCGTCGTCTTCGACAAGGGGCGTGGTCTGGGTGGTCGCATGGCCACCCGCCGCGTCGACGGCTTCGCCTTCGACCACGGCGCGCAGTTCTTCCGCGTCCGCGGCGAGGCGATGGGCGCGGCCCTGTCGGCATGGACGGCGGCGGGCGCGGCCGGCGTCTGGTTCGACGATGCGCATGTTGGAACGCCCGGAATGACCGCTCCCGCCCGCGCGCTGGCCGCCGGCCTCGACGTGCGCACGCAATGCGCCGTGACGGGTGTGTCCCGGGACGCGACCGGCTGGACGCTTCGCACGGCAGAGGGGGCGGTCGATCATCCGGCGAACGGCGCCTTTGCGGCGGTCGTTCTGGCCGTGCCGTCGCCCCAGGCGATCCCGCTGGCACAGGCTGCCGGCGTCGCGATGCCTGGCCTCGCTGATGCGGTCTACGCACCCTGCTGGGCGCTGATGCTCGGCTATCCTGGCCCTGTTCCGGGCATCGCCGACCGGATCGAGCCGAAGGATGGCCCCCTCGCCTGGGTGGCGCGCAACGCGTCGAAGCCGGGGCGGGGGGAGGGCGAGTCCATCGTCGTCCACGCGACGCCGGCGTGGTCGCGGACCCATCTCGAGCGCGACGCCTCGGCCATTCCGGCCCTCTTGTCCGTGCCGCTCGCCGGTCTCGGGCTGGACATCCACGCTGCAAGCCACGTCGCGGCGCATCGCTGGCGCTACGCCCTCGTGGAGAAGCCGGCCGGTCCGGCGTTCCTGAGCGATCCGTCCGGCCTTTATGCCTGCGGTGACTGGTGCCTCGGCGGCCGCGTCGAGGCGGCGTTCGACAGTGGCCATGCCGCCGCCGGGTCGATCCTCGATGGGATGGCGGCATGACGGAAACGACCGTGCGCCCGGCCTCCTGCGAGGGCCGAATGACCGTCTACTTTGACGGGGCCTGTCCGCTTTGCACGGCGGAGATCGGCCATTACCGGAAGCTCGATCGGTCAAACACCGTCGATTTTGCCGACGTCTCCGCACCCGACATCGTTCCAGGCCCCGATTTGGTCCGCGAACAGGCCATGGCGCGGTTTCATGTCCGCCTTCCCGACGGGCAGTTGCTGTCCGGAGCGTCCGCCTTCGCGGCGTTGTGGCGACAGATGCCCGGGTGGTGGGGCATCCTCGGCAAGGTTGCGGGCTGGCGTCCGGTGACGCTTGTGCTCGAGGTGGCCTACCGCGCCTTCCTGCCGGTCCGGCCCTTCCTGTCCGGTGCCGTCCGCCGATTGCGCGCCGGCCGGACGGCCTGACGTCAGGGATCTCCGGTCCGCGGCATCTGCTAGGCGGTGCCGACGCACCACCATCGGGGCCGGGCGCCGCGAAACGAGTGCCCGGTCGGCATCAGGGCCCGGTCGCCGGGCCTGTCGAACGTCCCGACGAGCAGGGCGACGACCGGCTCGTCGTCGATCGCGCCGATGGAGCTTCCGCAGGCGGGGCAGAAGGCACGGCTCGAGCGGGGCGACGAACGGAAGGTGGACGGCGGGCCGCCCGGACCGGTCCACGAGACCGCCGACGCCGGAAACTCGACCCAGCTGGCCGTCAGGGCCCCGGTATGCCGCTGGCACATGCGGCAGGAGCAGGTGTGCGGCTTCAGGGGCCGTCCCGACGCCTCGAAGCGAACCGCACCGCAGAGGCAACCGCCGGCATGGAGTTTGACACGTCCCACGTTTCGCTCCCGGAGAAACAATCCCGGCCAGGAGCTAGGGCTTGGGGCGGAGCCTTCAACCGGGATGGCGAACAGCGCCTGTGTCGCCGCCCGCCCGGTGTGCGCTGAATCGTCGTCGCAGCACTCTGTCGCAAGCGACTCTCAGACATTGGATTTCTGGCCGGAGCTTTTCGTCGGCTGCTGCGTGGCGCTATGGCGGGCACCGTCCGGACCGCTGCGGCCCATGACGGCAGCGCTGGAACGCGGCTAACGCGCGGTACCCGGGACGCCCTGCGCCGGCGCCCAGCGATAGTGGAAAACCGGCAAGCCGGAGTTCGGATTGACGCCTTCGCCGGTCCTCAGGAAGCCCTCTCGCTCGTAGAAGCGGATGGCCCGATGGTTCAAGGCGTTGACGGAGAGATCGATGCAGCGCGGCGAAAGACGCTGCGCCTCGCGCAACAGTGTCAGACCGTATCCTGCTCCCTTTAGTTCGTGAGCGACGCAGATCTGGTCGAGATGCGCGGCTGCGGGGTCGATCAGGATGAAGCCGACAAGGCGGCCATCGGCTGTTCTGGCCAGTTGGCAGGCTCTCCCCGCGTCAAGCCAGGACGCGACGTGGCCGCGAAACCAGTCGCGCCGGTCCTCGAAGTGGATGCCCGGATAGACATGGGACCAACTCTCGACCCACAGATCGAGAAGGCTCGGAAGATCGCGAGGCGAAAGCGAGCTGAAGCGGACGTCCATTGCCCAAGTTTAGTGCCGCGGCGCTTAGGCGCCAGCCCGGCCTCTTCAGGCGGCTGACTTCTGGCCGGGGCTCTTCGTCGGCTGCCCCGGGGTCGCGGCCGCCGGGACGATCGGTTCGCGGATCGTCGTGCGCAGCACCGGGACGGGCAGGGGCCGCGAGAACAGGTATCCCTGCACCGCGTTGATGCCGAGTTCGCGGATCACGTCGAGCTGGTCGTGGGTCTCGATGCCTTCGGCGACGAGTTCCATGCCCAGGTCCCGCGTAAGCTGCGAGATGCCCTTGATGATGCTGCGCGTGCGGGTCGAGTCGACGACGCGGTGGCAGAACTTCCGGTCGATCTTGACCTTGGAGAACGGGAAGTCGCTGAGGTAGCCGAGCGAGGAGAAGCCCGTGCCGAAGTCGTCGAGCGACACGCCGATCCCTTCGGAGCGGAATTCCTCGATGACGGAGAGCACGATGTCGGTGTCCTCGATGAGCACCGACTCGGTGATCTCCACCTCGAGCCGCTGCGGCGCGAGCCCCGTTTCGGCGAGCGCGAGCTTGACGACGTCGACGATCTCGCGGCCCCTCTTGAACTGCAGCGGCGACAGGTTGACGGCAACCTTGACGTCCGCCGGCCAGGTCGCGGCCTCGGCGCAGGCCGCCCGCATCGCCCACGCACCGATCGGCACGATCAGCCCCGTCGCCTCGGCGATCGGGATGAAGTCGGCCGGAGAGATGCGGCCGCGCGTCGGATGGTTCCAGCGCAGGAGCGCTTCGCAGCAGATCGTCCGGCCCGAGCGCGGATCGACGATGGGCTGGTAGACGAGTTCCAGCTCGGAATGGGTGATCGCCGAGCGCATGTCGTATTCCAGCTCGACGCGGTCGTGATAGATCTCCGACAGGATCTCCGAATACGCGACAGCCTGTCCGCGCCCGCTGCTCTTGGCGGAGTACAGCGCGAGGTCGGCGTTGCGCATCAGCTCGTCGAAGTTCGTGCCGTGCTGCGGGCCGATGGCGAAGCCGATGCTGGCGCCGCAGGTGATCTCCGTCGGGCCGATATGGTAGGTTTCCGACAGCACGGCGATCAGGCGCTTCGTCGTTTCCAGCGCCTGCTCCGGACCGGCGCCCTTCAGCGCGATCAGGAACTCGTCGCCGCCGATGCGGGAAATCTCGTGCGGGATGCCGACGGCCTTCGAGATGCGGCGGGCCGTTTCCTTCAGCACGGCATCGCCGGCCGGATGGCCGAGACGGTCGTTGACGTCCTTGAAGCGGTCCAGGTCGACCGCCACCAGCGCCACGGTGCGCGGATTGGTGACCGCGCCGGACAGCTGTTCGTTGATGTGCTTGATGAAGGCCGTCCGGTTCTTCAGGCCGGTGAGCGCGTCGTAAAGCGCTGCGCGCTCCAGCTCCGCATGGGCCCGGTGGCGCAGCACGATGTTCTCGTGGATCGACCGGGACATGTAGATGGTGCTGATGTAGAGCGACAGGATGAAGGCCGCCAGCGTCAGGTGCATCAGGTCCGCGCGCAGCACCAGCCCCGCCAGGAAGGGGATGCAGATGGCGCTGATCTGGCCGACCGTGATCGTGGGCCGGCTGGCATTGCGGGACGAGATGCCGGCCATGTAGCCGATGGCGGCGCAGCTCGTGAGGATCTCCACCTCGTGCCCGGGGTGCGCCAGCATCGAATAGGCGCCCACGATGCCCGTGAGACCGGCGAAGGCCCAGGCGCCCGCCAGGAAGACGCGCTCCCAGTAGCCGAGTGTCGCGAGGTCCATCAGGTCCAGGTTGGCCTTGCGGAAGCGCGAGATGATCACCGACCGGGCGAGGCCGATGACGGCGAAAAGGACGAGGAACGTGGAATAGGCCACCCAGTCCTGGCTGAGCACGCCGGCCACGACCATGATGCACATGGCCACGAGCGATGCGGACAGGATCGACTTGGGCGTGCTGTAGAGCGCACGCACCAGCTCGGCGTAGAGCTTGCCGTCAATTCCGGGGCCGCGCTGTTCTTCGGCCTTCACGGCGATTGCCTCAGCTTGGACGTTGGACATTGCTCACATGCCATTGAACCATGGGCACAAGGTCATCCGGCAAGTCCTAAGAAAGAGCGGCATTTGAGAAACCCGCTGAAGATCGATTCGGGCAAACTAGCGCAATGGTAAATGTGCGGTTCCGCAATTGATGCGTGTTGGGCCGAGTCCGGACACGATGAAACCCCGCCGGATGGACCGACGGACGCAAGCATAGCCGGATTCTTTGGCTGGCCGTTACTCGGCGGGAGCGGACCGGGCCCTGCCGGCGAAGGCAGGGCGGTCGGGCATCAGGCCGTAGGTGATGCCCGCGAGGATGCAGGCCGCGCCCAGGAAGATCCAGACGCTCAGCGGTTCCCCGTACAGCAGCCACCCGATCATCGCGATGAGGGGGACGCGCAGGAAATCGAGCGGGACCACCATGGTCGCCTCGCCGATCTGGAGGGCGCGGGACAGGCAGAGCTGCGAGCCGAGACCGGCGCAGGCCAGCCCGACCATGGCGAAGAGGGCGCCGTCGGGCCAGGGGCCGGAAAACGCGGTTCCACCGCCCATGACGAGCGCTCCCGCGCCGAAGAATGCCAGCTGCAGCGTCATCATCCAGAACAGGATGGCTGCCAGGGATTCCGTCAGCGCCAGCCGCCGCGTCAGCAGCACGGACATGGCGAAGCAGAAGGCCGCGCCCAGGGGCAGGAGGGCGGTCAGGTTCACGCTCCCCGGGGCTGGACGCAGAATGACGAGGACGCCGACGAGGCCCGCCGCTATGCCGACCATGGCGCGTCGCCCGATCCGCTCGCCGAGCATCGGGTAGGCGAGGATCGCGACCCAGGCCGGCGCCGTGAATTCCAGGGAGAACACCGTGGCGAGGGGCAACAGGCCGATGGCCATCGTCCACAGGATGCCGCCGATCGCATGGACGATGTTTCGCCCTGCGTGGATCGTGGGGTCGGACGAGATGATGTCGCTCAGGAGGCCCGGCCGCACGAAGGCGGCCCCCGCGATGATCGCGAGGCCGCCGGCCGTGCGCACGACGCCGATCTCGAAGACGTTGAAGTGGCCGGTGAGGGTCCGGATCGCGATCGCGGCGAAGACGAAGCTGATCAGGGCCCCTGTCATCCACACGAAGACAAGCACCGGTGTGCTCGTGTTCATGGGATGACGTTCCATATGCTCGAATCCGCTCAGTCGTTGGCCAAGGCGCGATCGAGCACCGCCATTCGCATGAACTTCGAAAGGCGCACCTGTTCGAAATACATCGCGTTCGGCAAGTCGTCGCAATCAGGGTCGATCTCGTCCTGACGCGGCAGAGGATGATACAGCAATGCTTTCGAATTCGTTCGCTGGAGCCGTTCGGCGGTAATCCTGTGGGTGTCGGGCGTCACCCGCGGCGAGCGGTAGTCGGTACCGGGCGCCTCGCCGATGTCGGACATGTCGTAAGGCGCCATCATGATCGCGTCGCTGTTGCGCAGGGCGATCTCGATGTCGTCGATGACACGCAGGCGGATCTGGTGCTCGGCGACCGCGGCCACGATGTCGTCGGGCACCGGAATGTGTGCCGGAGGACAGAACACGATCTCCGACGGCCTCTCGTGGCGCAGGAGCTGGACGAGGGAGCGCACCGTGCGACCGCGAGGGTCGCCTCCGAAGGCGATGCTTCGGCCCCGGAGTTCGCGCAGCCCCCGGCGCATCGCGAAAACGTCGATCAGCGCCTGTGTCGGATGCTCGTTCCAGCCATCGCCGGCATTGATGACCGGCTTCCGGGATTTCGCGGCCATCCGGGCCGCCGACCCCGTGGAATGGTGGCGCACCACGATGGCGTCGCACAGCCGCGAGACCACCGCGGCACAGTCCTCGAGGGATTCGCCGGTCCGGTCGTTCGACCGGGACATGCCCATGTCATCCATCCCGATGGCCTGGCAACCGATCGCGAAGGTCGCAACCTCGAAACCGAGGCGTGTCCGGGTGCTGGCCTGGAAAAACAGAAGGGCTACCGTGTGGCCCGCGGAGCGCATGGCATTGGCCCGACCCGTGGCGAGGTCGGAGGCAAGTTCACAAAGATAATCGATTTCGTCGGGAGTCAGGGTGCTGGTCGAGATCAGGTGACCCCCTGACCCGAATACCGACCCACGCGCTATCCTGGTAGGATACGCGCTCTTGATCTGAACCATTTGAATGACCTCATTTCAATCGTCCGCCTTAACGATCTGTTAATCATTTTGGATGACCGAATTGCGGTGGCAAAGGCGAAGATGAAGAGATGGTTAATTTTTCGAGGCGGAAATGAGGCGCGGGTGACAACGCCCTGAAGATCAATAACTTTCGGCGACGTATCCTTGCGGGTGGCGGAAAGCCCCGCGGACGCCCGGCGGCTATGCCCAAGGCGTTCGCCGTGATGCTCTGCCGGGTCGTGCCGCGCGGCAGGACAAGAAAAAGCCCCGCACGGGTCGAGCGTGCGGGGCGAAAAGGAGGGTCTCGGGTCGAAAAGTCAGGAGGGCGGGCTGGCCGCCCCGTCGAGAAAGACCCTAGCCCGTGCGACCCGCGTACGATGTGCGATATCGCACACGACGGAGACCCGGCGTTCCCGTGTCGTCCTGGACCCTTTCCGGCGCGTCCTTACGGAACCTGGCCCCGCTTCTCGCCGAACCCCGGGATGTGGCAGCGGCAGGGCGAACCCGAAGGAACGGGATAGCCCGTCGAGCAATTGCCGCGCGACGTGACGCAGATGGTGCGGAGCGCCGTGCGCGGCCGGCCGTAGTACTCGTTCCGTGGCGGATAGCCATAGTAGCCCCCTCCACCGTAGGGCGGGGGCGGAGGACGGCGGTAGCGGGGGTCGTAGCGCGGCTCGCCATAATAGCCGCCCGGCGGGGGACCCCAGCCGGGATAATACTGGGCCGCGGCTGGCGTCGACGCCATGGCGCCGGCGAAGCAGAGCGCAAGGCCCGCGAACAGGGCTTTCATCGGAGTCATCCTCGTTCTCGTCATCCGGACGGACGGCCGCGAGGACGTCCCATCTGGGAAGTTGTAGTCGAGGCGTGCTGACACGCAAGGACTGAGGAACGCGGCAAGGGCGCGACAGGTTCACGCGCCGTGGAAGGAGCGGTACCAGGTCACGAAGTTCCGGATTCCGACGTCGATCGGCGTCGATGGACGGAAGTCGACTTCTGCCGCCAGGGCGGCGACGTCTGCATAGGTCTCCGGCACGTCTCCCGCCTGCATGGGCGCGAATTCTTTGACGGCTTTGCGGCCCAGGGCCTCTTCGAGCGTGGACACCATCGACATCAGCTCGACCGGGTTGTTGTTCCCGATGTTGAAGACCCGGTACGGCGCCAGGCTGGTCGCCGGATCCGGAGCCGCGCCCGACCAATCGGGATTTCCGGCCGGCGCCCGCGGCACCAGCCTCGCGATCGCCTCAACCACATCGTCGACATAGGTGAAGTCGCGTCGCATAAGTCCTTGATTGAAAAGAGTGATCGGCCGTCCCTCAAGGATCGCCTTGGTGAAGATCCACATGGCCATGTCGGGCCTGCCCCACGGGCCGTACACGGTGAAGAACCGCAGGCCGGTGCACGGCAGGCCGTAGGTGTGCGCATAGGAATGCGCCATCAGTTCGTTGGCTTTCTTCGTCGCCGCATACAGCGACAGCGGATGGTCGACGTTCTGGTGCACCGAGAACGGCATCGTCGTGTTCGCCCCGTAGACGGACGACGACGAGGCGTAGAGGAGATGGGCCACGCCGGCGCGCCGGCACGCCTCAAGAACATTGAGGAATCCCATCAGGTTGGCCTCGCCATAGGCGAAGGGATTGACGGCCGAGTAGCGCACGCCGGCCTGGGCCGCGAGGTTGACGACGTGCCGGAATCCGTATTGCCCGAAGGCCGCATCCACGGCCGCACGATCGTGCAGGGACGCCTCGATGAAGCGAAAGCCGTCATGTCCGGCGAGCCGGGAGAGCCGGGCCCGCTTCAGGGCCGGGTCGTAGTAGTCGTTGACGTTGTCGAAACCCACCACCTCATGCCCCTGCGACAGCAACCGCATCGCCACGTGGAAGCCGATGAAGCCTGCGGCACCGGTGACGAGAATGGGGGCAGGGGGAAAAGCGTCGGTCAATTCGGCATCTCCCGGTCACGACGGATGGGCCGTGATAGAACCTCGGCCGCCCTCTCACAAGCACGGGCGAGCATAGAGGCCCTGTCCGGACGTGACGAAGGTCAACGACGGGCCTTTCATGCCCGGTAGTATCTGGGACCAGCGGTCGGCATCGCAAGCCAGGCGCCGGGGACGGAGGATCGCCATGATCTCGAAAGAGGACTGCATCGCCTTGTGCGGGTTGACCGCCGAGGAGGTCGACGCCATCGCCGAGCACGAGCATGTCGGTGAGGTCGCGGCGGCGGCGCTCGCCGACTACCTTCTCCACAAGGACCATGGGGCCGACCGGATCCGCGCCATGATCGTGGACGACATTCGGTCCGCCCTGAGGGATGGGCGACCGGCCCATGCCAGCGAACTCATGCACGTCCTGCGGCATTTCCTGGCCGCCCATCCCGAGGTCACCGGCCGCGCCTGAGCGGACGGGAGGGACGACCCGCCACGGCCGAAGCTGCGCCGCAGCGTCCGTCGCGTGCGTCGGGAGCGTTAATCAGAAATGAATGTGCTGGCCTCCACCAACTGGTCTGCGAAGGCGAGCGCGTGATAGGGAAACGAGCAATTGGGCTCGTCGTCTCGGCGATCGAGCGACGGACAAGCAGGAGTGGTGCGATGGCTTCATCGGAGACGTCCCTGATCGTGCCTGTGGTGATGTGCGGCGGCGCCGGAACGCGCCTGTGGCCGGCGTCGCGCGAGACGATGCCCAAGCAATTCATCCAGTTGCTCGGCAAGTCCTCGACTTTTCAGGCGACCATCGAGCGTGTCGCCGATCCCTCCGTGTTCGCTCGCCCTGTTGTCGTGGCTGGCAACGACGTCCGGTTCATCGTCGCCGAGCAGCTGCAGCAGATCGGCGTCGAGGCGGAGATCGTGCTGGAACCGAGCCGCCGCGACAGCGCCGCGGCCGTCGCCGTCGCCACCGAAATCGTCGCGCGTCGTTCGCCCGGCAGCATCGCTCTGGTCCTGGCGGCTGACCATGTCATCCTGGATCCGGCTGCATTCGTCGCCGCTTGCCGTTCAGCGGCGGCGGGGGCGGCAAAGGGTTACATCATGACCCTGGGCATCGCTCCGACCGCGCCGTCGACGGCATATGGCTACATCCGCCCCGGCGCCGCGATTGCAGGGACGGACTGCATGGAGGTGGCCCGCTTCGTGGAAAAGCCCGACGAGGCGACCGCCCGGGGTTACGTCGCCGACGGATATCTCTGGAACAGCGGGAATTTCCTGTTCGAGGCATCGGTGATGCGCGAGGAACTGGAAACTCATGCGCCGGCGATCCTCGCCAGCGTCCGCGCTGCGCTGGCCCAGGCGAAGACGGACCTCGACTTCGTCCGCCTCGACGAAGGCGAGTTCGGAAAGACGCCGAAGACGTCGATCGACTATGCGGTCATGGAGAAGACGACCCGTGCAGGCGTCACGCCCGCCGACTGCGGCTGGTCCGACATCGGCACCTGGGGCGCGCTCTGGGATGTCAGCGGCAAGGACGCATCGGGCAACGTCGTGCGCGGCCGCGCCACTCTCGTGGACACGCGCAACAGCTTCGTCCACAGCGAGGACGTCCTGACCGGGGTGGTGGGCCTCGACGACGTCGTCGTGGTCGCGACCAAGGACGCTGTGCTTGTCACCGACCGGGCGCACTCGGGTGACGTCAAGACGCTGGTGGCGGAACTGAAGGCCGCGCAGGCGCCCGAAGCGGAGGCGCACCTGCGCGTGCATCGTCCCTGGGGCTGGTACGAGCGGATCGAGATCGGCCCGCGGTTCCAGGTGAAGCGGATCCAGGTCATCCCGGGCGCGCGGCTGTCGTTGCAGAAGCACATGCACCGGGCCGAGCACTGGGTGGTGGTCCGGGGCACGGCCGAGGTCACGGTCGACGACCGGATTTGGCTCATGCAGGAGAACGAGGCCGCCTACCTGCCGCTGGGGTCCGTCCACCGCCTCGCCAATCCGGGCCGGATCCCGCTCGAGATCATCGAGGTTCAGGTCGGCAGCTACACCGGCGAAGACGACATCATCCGCATCGAGGACGTCTACGGGCGGTCTTCCTGAGCCTCTAGAGGACCGGCGAAAGGACCATGAGGTCGAGCACGGCCCCATAATGGCATGCGGCGGCGGCGACGACGAAGCCGTGCCAGATGGCGGTCTGGTAGCGCAGGCGCTCCCAGACATGGAAGATGACGCCGACGGTGTAGAGGATCCCGCCGGCGACGAGCAGCGTGAGGGTCGTCGCGGACACCGACGCCGCCAACGGCTCGAATGCGGCGACGATGGACCATCCGAGCAGCAGGTAGAGCCCGATCGAGAGACGGTCGAAGCGACCCGGCCAGCCGATCTTCAGGGCCATGCCGCCTGCCGCGCCGGCCCAGACGGCCACGCCGAGGACACCGGCCCACCCGGCGTCCTGGAACTTGGCCAGGAACGGGGTGTAGGTGCCCGCGATCATCAGGAAGATGGCGGCATGGTCGAACCGGCGCAGCCACCACTTGAGCCGCGACGGCGGCGCCCGGTTGTAGGCCGCGGAGCAGAACAGCATGGTGAGCAGGCCGAAGGCGTAGGTGGCGACGGCCACCGTCTCCAGCGCGCCGCCGGCATGGGCGCTCAGCAGCACCACCGCCCCGGCGACCCCGGCCGCGAGACCGACACCGTGGACGATGCCGTCGGCGAACAGCTCGCCGGAACCCGGCAAGCGGCCCGCCGAGGCCGGGCCTCCATGCGCGGCCGCGTCCTCGAAGCCCCTCCCGATCGCCTGTGGCACTGAGCGCCTCCTCCCATCGAGGAGAACAGTTTAGGGCTAAACGAAAGGGGTTCAACCTAGGGCTACAGCGTACCCGTCTCCGCATTTTGCGGTGCGAAGGCTGGCCGGAAGGCCTGGCCTGCGCCGTTGTCTAGCCGGGAAAGCGGTCGCGCCAGGCGGGAATCGCGCCGGGAAAGGGCAGGGCGGTCGCTTCGTAGATCCCGCGTGCGACCGCCCGGGCAAGGCAATCCGTCGCCGCCATCGCGATCTCGGCCAGGGCATAGGCCGGATCGGCCAGCGGCCTGCGGCCGGTCGACGCCGCGAACACCAGGTCGCCGTCGAGCGGCGTGTGGGACGGGCGGAGCGAACGCGCCAGGCCACCATGCGCCGCGTTGGCGACGCGCTTGCACTGCGCCTTGGTGAGCGCAGCGTCCGTGGCGACGACGGCGATCGTCGTGTTCTGCCCCGGACCGCCCTTCAGGCGCGGCTCGAGTGCATTGGCGGGAAGCGGGTGCGCGTGGCCGAGCCCGCCGAACTCCCGGCCCCGCTCGTAGCTCGCGGCCCAGAAATGCGGCCCGTCGCCGATCAGCGGCGAGCCGACGGCGTTGACCGCGACCACCGCTCCCACCGTGTGACCCGACGGCGTCCGCACGCTCGCCGAGCCCAGGCCGCCCTTCACGACGGATGTCGTGGCGCCGTACCCGGCGCCGGCCGTGCCAAGCGAAAAATCCGCGCCCGCCGCGGCGCTCGCGGCGAGTCCGAGATCGAAATAGGGCGGCCGCCGGCCCCAGGCCTTGTTGCCGCCGTTCAGGAGGTCGAAGAGGATCGCCTGGGGCACGATCGGAACGGTGACGGCGCCGATCCGAAAGCCGCGCCCTTGTTCGGCGAGCCATGCCATCACGCCGCCGGCGGCATCGAGCCCGAACGCGGAGCCTCCCGAGAGCACGAGGGCATCCACGGCCTCGACCGTCATCTCGGGCTCGAGCAGCGAGGTGTCCCGCGTTCCCGGCCCGCCGCCCAGGATGGCGACCGATGCCGCCGCGGGGCGGTCGAAGATCACGGCGGTCACGCCCGACGCGACGGCTGCGTCGTGGGCATTGCCGACGGCCACGCCTTCGACATCCGTGATGAGGTTTCTCATGCAGCTTCCATGCGGCAGGGGGACGCGTCGGTCGAAGGGGGG
>CAZJCW010000103.1:0-13722 GCA_964544365.1 uncultured Alsobacter sp. | reverse complement strand
CGACATCGAGGCTCTCGTCCAGCAGGGAATCGCGGTAGCGGAAGTTCAGCGAGGAGCGGACCTCCAGGTGCTGGACCTGCGTTTCCAGTGCCGTCACGATCGTCGTGGACAGGATCTCGCTCATGCTCTCCATGAGACCGACTGTCAGATGCGGCACGCTGTAGCCCTGGAAACGCTTCATCGCGCGCTCCGCCTGGGCGAGCTCTGCGAGCACGCGCTTGCCGAGGTGGCGGAGATGGGCGCCGGCCGGCGTCAAGCGCAGCTCGCGCGCGCCGCGCTCGATCAGGCGCAGGCCGAGTGACTGTTCAAGGCGGGCAATCTGCTGCGAGACTGCCGCCTGCGACACGCCCAGGATCCGGGCAGCGCCCGTCATGCTCGCGGCGTCGCTGACCGCTACGAACACCTCAAGAGCCCGAGACTCAAGCGATCCAGCCATGCGTCTGGTCCTACCCGTTGCTCATCGCTCAGGCGACAAGCAAAGGACGGACCACACGGCCGCCACGGCGCTCCGCGGCGGGGCCACGATGCCAGAGAGGCGTCTCGACGAGGCGCCCGCGCCGCCCGAGGTATCGCGGCACAGCGCTCCGGCCCTCCGCCTACTCGGCGGCGGCGCGGTGAACGCTGAGGCCGGCGAGGTGGGAGAGAACCTCTTCGATCTTCATGACATCCGCATACTTGTGGTGCAGGTCGAACAGGTTGACCTTGTGGATGAGGTCCGAGCGGTCGAAGGTGCACTCCTCGACAAGCGTGACGTGATAGCCGTTCGAATAGCCGTCGACGCAGCTTGCGCGGACGCAACCCGACGTGCTCTCCCCGCAGACGATCAGGCTGCGGACACCCAGCACCGTGAGGTGCGACACGAGCGGCGTGCCGGCGAAAATCGAGGCACGTTGCTTGGCGATCACAACATCCTGCGGTTGCGGAGCGAGCTCGCTGATGATCGCGTAGTCGTCGTCGAAAGACGTGGAGCGCTGGCGGCGCGTCGCGCCGACGCCGGAAGGCTTGCTCTGCGAGCGGGTATCGGAGGTGCAATAGAAGATAGGAATGGCTGCGAGCCGGGCTGCTGCGAGGAGCCTGCGGGTCGGCTCGATGGCATTCCATGCGTTCACGCCACATGAACTGGGGAATTCAGCCTGGATCTCGGCTGGAGGACGCGCGCCGCCGCGATAGGCGGAGTTGTAGAGATCAATCGCGATGACAGCCGGATTGGGACCGATGAACGTCTCGCGGGCGTAGGCCGCGTAGATCTTCAGCGTGTCCGGATCGATCACGTCCTTCCAGCAATGATCCTCGAAAACGTCGATGCGCGCCATGGCGGGTCTCCCGCTCGGGGTTGGAACATGGCTTGGAGCAAGCCGCCCCGCGCCGGATGAGGCGTCATGGGTCAGACGACGGCGCGGACTTGGCCGTCGGTTCGGGGGCGGGACCGGCTGCCACGTGAGGATCCGCCGGCGCCCTGCGGCCCCAGATCATGAACAGGCCGCCGAAAAGCGCCAGGATGGCGGCATTGAGCAGGATCGCGCCCGAATAGCCGATACCGGTCATGTCCACGGCCGCGCCGAGGGCCAGCGGCCCGAGCACGAAGCCGACATCGCCCGCAAAGCGGAGCAGCCCCATCGCGGGACCGAAACGGCCCCCCGGGGCATGGTCGACGGAATAGGTGGCGATGGCCGGCCCCTGCAGTCCCGTCGCCGCGCCGAGTGTCGCCATGGCGGCCCAGAACGTCCAGGGCTGCAGGCCCGTACCAGCGACGACGAGCGCGGCCACCGTCACGAGCGTCGCCGCTACGACGCATCGCACCGTGCCGAAGCGGTCGACGAGACGGCCGGTGAAGGGCAGCACCGCGAGGTTCGCGAGCGTCATCACGGTCATGCCGAGTCCGATGCTGCCGGCGTCGAAGCCGAAGCGCTCGTTCGCGGAGAGCGGGAGCATCTGCCAAAGGCCGGCCGACCGCGTCATGAAGGCGCCGAGGTTGATCAGCAACGCCACCACGATCGTCGGATTGCGCAGCAAGGGAGCGAAGGCGCGGAAGGAGTGGTCGTGGTGGGCGCCGGGGGCACTGGGCCGCTTCGTCTCCTCGAAGGAGAGGAAGGCGTAGAGGGCAGCGCCCATGCCGATGGCCATCGACAGCCAGAAGGGCGACTGGTAGCCGAAGTGATCGGCCATGACGCCGCCCACTGCCGGCCCGAGGCCCGCTCCGACGAGCAGGGCGGTCTGGTAGAGCGCCATGATGCGCGCGCGCTGGCCCGGCGCCGCGAGGTCGGCGCAGACGACGGTCGCGACCGTCATGTACATGCCCGAACCGAGGCCCTGGACGAAGCGGAAGAAGACAAGCAGCCAGAAGTCAGTCGCCAGCGCCGCTCCCAGCGAAGCCACCCCGACGACCGCCGGTCCCAGCCAGACGAACAGGCGACGGCCATAACGATCGGCCATCAGGCCCGCCGGCAGGTCGACCAGCAGCCGGCCCACCCCGAAGGCGGTGATGATGAGCCCGACCGCCCATTCGGCGACGCCGAAACCCTTCGCGTACAGCGACAGGACCGGCGCGACCATGCCCATCATCATCATGTGGCCGGCGACGGTCCCCATGATCACGACGAGCGCGGGACGGGCTGCGAGGATCGCCCATGTCGACGACGCAGGAACGGGCGCGGTGGTGAAGGGCTCCGCCGACATCTCAGCTCCCGCGCAACTGCTTGGTGCGGCTGGCATAGGCCGAGAAGCCGAACATCGTCGCCAGCAGGAAGACGCCGCCGCCATAGAGGGCCGTCGTCAGGCCGAATGCGTGGCCCAGAACTCCGAACATGGCGGGACTCAGCACCTGCGAGAACCGGTTCACGAGGAGTCGAAGCCCCATCAGCTTGCCGCGCTCCTTCTCGCCGACCGCGTCCACCATGATCATGATGCTGACCGGCAGGTTGACGCCGACGGCGCCGCCCATGATCGTCACGAGCGCCAGCGTCGTCCAGACATTCGCCGCCGCCAACGGCGTCAACGCCACGCAGGCGGCGGCGGTGAAACCTGCGGCCGACAGGATGTATTCCGGCGACACGCGGCTCAACAGCCCGCCGAGGACAAAGCGCGACAGCATTCCGGACAGGCCGTTGAGCGCCAGGGCGGTCGAGATGATCATCGTCGAGAAGCCGACCGAGTCCAGGTAGAGCGGCAGGAAGCTGTTGTAGAGCGACTGGATGTACATGATGAGGAACGTCGCCGTCAGGCCGAACTGGACCGGACGGTTGCCAGCCAGGTCCATGCCGCGGCGATAGCTGGCAAAGAAGCCTCCGACGCTGAAGATCTCCGCGAGCTGAACCTCGCCCTCCGCGATGCGGGGGTGCTCGTAGGTCCGGCTGAACCAGAGCAGCGCGATCATGAGCAGGCCGCAGGCGGCGGCTGCCGTGTAGAAGGCGGCCCGGTAGCCATCCATCTGCCCGGGGAAGGCGGAGGCGACGAGCCCGCCCAGGAGCGGGCCGAGCATGCCGCCCGCCGACATCCACATCGAGTACTTCTTGATCGACTCGTTGCGCGTCGCCTTGTCGCCGGTCGACACGAGCACCTGGAATGACGACGCCATGATGATCACGCTCGCGCCGAGAAAGAACTGGGACAGCGCAAGCGCCAGGACGCCGGTCGCGACCGCATTCAGGACAAGCGACAGGAACAGGCAGACATTGCCCGCCAGCAGCATCTTCATCGGCCCGATGCTGTCGATGAGCTGGCCTGACGGCATGGCGATGAAGATGGGCAGCACGGCCCGCAGCGTGACGAGGAGCCCGATCGTCAGGGTCGACGCTCCGAGTTCCTGCGCGTAAAGCGTGAAGAACTGGCCGGAAAGCCCGGTGATGGTGAAGAACAGGCCCCCGGCATAGACGCCGAACTGCCGATATCGCTCAGCCTGCATGATGGCAGGCCTCCGAGCGCTGCGGCCGGCGCTGCACCAGAATGGGCTTCTCCTCACGGCACGTCGGGGTGACCTTCGGGCAACGGGACGCGAAGGCGCAGCCCGGCGGGATGTTCATCGGGCTCGGCAACTCGCCCGAGATGACGCGGATCTCGCGCCCGGCCTCGACCTCCGGATCGAGCACGGGAACGGCATCGAGAAGGGCGCGCGTGTAGGGATGGGCGGGGTCCTGGAAGACCTGCTCCGCAGGCCCGTACTCCACGACCTCGCCGAGGTACATCACGGCGATCCAGTCCGACACGTAGCGCACGGTGGAGAGGTCGTGGGAGATGAACACGAAGCTGACCCCCAGTTCCTCCTTCAGATCGCACAGCAGGTTGACGATCTGGGCGCGAACGGACACGTCGAGCGCCGAGGTCGGCTCGTCGGCCACGACCACGGAGGGGTTGAGCGCCAGCGCGCGGGCGACGGCGACTCGCTGGCGCTGGCCGCCGCTGAGCTGGTTGGGAAAGCGCTCGAGGTAGTTCAGGTCGAGGCCGACCTGCAGGATCAGTGACCTCACCTTCTCCGCACGCTCGTCCCGCGTGCCGCGCTTCTGGACGACGAGCGGCTCCTCGATGATGTCGAAGACCTTCATCTTGGGATTGAAGGACGAGTAGGGATCCTGAAACACCATCTGACCGGTGCCCTGGATGAAGATCTCGCCGGAGGTGGGCTCGTCGAGCCCGAGCAGCATCCGGGCGATCGTGCTCTTGCCGCAGCCACTCTCGCCGACGATCCCGAGCGTCTCGCCGCGGCGCACGCGAAGGCTCACGCCGTTGACGGCCTTCACGGTCGGCGGCTTGGCCCAGGGCAAGAGGGATTGTCCGACGAAGTGCTTCGTCAGATTGTTGATCTCCAGCACGTCCTGGCGCGGAAGACTGCGCCAGGGACGCTCTTCGCCGGACGTGCGACCGGCCGTCTCCGTCGCCGCGACAGTCGCGTCGCCGAGGCCGTTGGGCAGGAAGCAGGCCGCCGCGTGGTCAGGCCCGCGGCGCTGCGCTTCCGGCGCCTCCTCGAAGCAGCGCGCATGGGCAGCCGGGCAACGCTCCTTGAACGCGCAGCCGATGACGGGCTGCTTCATGTCAGGCGGAAAGCCCGGGATCTGCAGCAGCCGCTCGCGGCTTTCATCCGCGATCCGGGGAATCGTCCGCAGCAGACTTTGCGTGTAGGGGTGCCGCGGTTGCCGGAACACGGATGCGGTCGGACCGATCTCGACGATGCGCCCCGCATACATGACCGCGACGGTGCGCGCGAAGCGCGACACGAGCCCGAGGTCATGGGTGATGAAGAGCATCGCGGTGCCGGTCTCCGTCGTCAGCCGCCTGAGCAATTCGACGATCTGCGCCTGGATCGTGACGTCCAGCGCCGTGGTCGGCTCGTCGGCGATGATGAGGCGCGGATTGCACGACAGCGCCATGGCGATCATCACGCGCTGACGCATGCCGCCGCTCATCTCGAACGGATAGGCGTCGATGCGCCGGGCGGCATCGGGGATGCCGACCTTGTCGAGCCATCCGATGGCTACGTCGCGGGCTTCCTTCGGCTTCATTCGCATATGGCGGGCGATCGGCGGGATCATCTGGTCGGCGACCCGCATGACGGGATCGAGGGAGGACATCGGATCCTGGAAGATCGTCCCGATCGCGCTGCCGCGGATGCCGTTGAGATCCTTCTCGGTCATGGAGCCGAGGTTCTGGCCCTCCAGCCAGACCTCGCCCTCGACGACCTTGCCGGGATGCGCCAGAAGCCGGATCAGCGACATCGCCATGGCGCTCTTGCCGGACCCGCTCTCGCCGACGATGGCCATGCGTTCGCCGCGGCGCAGTTCGAAGGACACCCCGTTCACCGCCTTCACGATCCCGGTGTCGGTGAAGAAGTGCGTGTGCAGGTCGCGGACGTCGAGGATCGTATCCGTGATGGACTTGGCGTAGGTCATGACCGTCCCTCCGGTTCGCCGAGCACGCGCCGACCGTCCGTCACTTGCGCGACCGCGGGTCGAGGACCTCGCGGATGCCGTCCGAAAGAAAGTGCAGGCTGATGGCGATGGCGAGGATGACGACGCCGGGCAGGGTCGAGATCCACCACGCCTGTTCGAGATAGGTCTGTCCGTCGCGAATGAGGTTCCCCAGCGACGGCTCGGGCGGCATGATCCCGAGGCCGAGGAAGCTCAGGCTTGCCTCGACGAGAATGGCGTTCGCCGCGGCGATGCTGGCGGCGACGAGCAGCGGCGCGATCGTGTTGGGCACCACGTGCCGGCTGAGCAGCCACCACTGCGACGCGCGGACCGTGCGGGCAGCATCGATGTAGGCGCGTGACCGCAGGCCGAGGACGAGGGATCGCTGCAGGCGGATGAAGCGCGGGATGTCGGCGAGCGCGATCGCCATGATGACCGGGACGAGGCCCGTGCCCACGATCGACACAAGCCCGATGGCCAGCAGGAGCGAGGGGAAAGCGAGGAAGATGTCGACGACCGTCATGATGGCGCGGTCGACCACCTTGCCGAAGAAGCCGGAGACGGTGCCGAGGACGATGCCGAAGACCAGCGAGATGACGGCGACGCTGAAGCCGACGAACAGCGAGACCTTCACCCCCTCGAGCGTGCGGCTGAGCACGTCACGGCCCATGCGGTCGGTGCCGAACGGGAAGGTGAAGGACGGGGGCTTCATCATGGCGCGAAGGTTGGTCTGCAACGGCGCCTGGAGCGGAAGCCAGGGCAGGAGAGCCGTGAGCACCAGGATCGGAACCAGGATCATCAGGGCGATCCGCGCCTTGCGGTTGGCGAGTATCGCCCGCAGGCCGCGAAACGCAGGCGCGGGACGGGCGGCCGGCACGGCGGCGGATCTGGCGGCAATCGGCGGAACGCCGAGCGGACGGGTCACGTTCTGACCGGCCTCGCCGGCAGTGCTGCGCCCCAGGGACATGGCGTCGGTCATGGTCTGCCGCTCCCGTCAGAACGTTACGCGAGGATCGAGTTTTCGATAGATGATGTCCGTCGCGAAATTGATCGTCACGAATATCAGGGCGTAAAAAATGATCAGGTTTTGCACCATCTGATAGTCACGGCTGTTGATTCCGTTGACCAGAAGGCTCCCGATCCCGGGAATATTGAAGATGAACTCGACAATGACGGTTCCGTTGAGGAGGCTTCCGAAGCTCAGGCCGATCACGGTGACGATCGGCAGTGCCGCGTTCTTCAACGCGTGACGGAACAGGACCCGCAGTTCCGACCAGCCCAGCGAGCGAGCCGTGCGGATGTAGTCCTCCCCGAGCACCTCGAGAACCGCCGTGCGGGTGATGCGCGCCATGGTGGCGATCTGCGTCACGGCCAGAACGAGGACCGGCAGGGCCAGACGCTGCAGGACACTGACGGGATCGGACATGTCCACGTCGCCGCTCGCCGGGAACCACCTGAGCGTCAGCGAAAAGAACAGCAGGAAGACGAGCCCGGTCCAGAAGGACGGCATCAGGTCCAGCACCATGGCGGTGCCGGTGATCAGGTTGTCGAGGCCCTTGCGGCCCTTGTGGGCCATGAAGGCCGCGAGGGTCCCGAGCGGGATCGCCGCCACGACCGTGAGCACGATGGTGGAGAGCGCGATCAGGAGGGTGATCGGGAGCGCGCTCTTCATCAGGTCGTAGACCGAGAGGCCCGTGGTGATGGTCTGTCCGAAGTCCAGCACCAGCAGGCTCTTGAGGTACAGCGCGTACTGGGTCATGAGCGGCTGCGTCAGCCCCATCTGCTCGCGCAGCCGCTCGAGCGCCTCGCCGGAGAGCGAGTCGCCGGCCATGGCCGACGCCGCGTCCCCCGGGATCAGCCGGAGCGTGAAGAACACCAGCGTGACGACACCGAAGGTCGTGACGAAAAGCTGCGCGAACTTCTTCAGGGCATAGGCGAGCATGACCCGACGCTCCCGCTTACTTGATGTCGACTTCGAAGAAGTTGACCTGCCCGAGGTAGTTGATGTTGACGCCGGCAACCTTCTGCTTGCCCGGCCAGATCACGTGGTTGGCATACATGGGCAGGTAGTAGAGGTCGGTCAGCGCGATCTTCTGCACCTCGGCGTACATGGCCTTGCGCTTCTTCGGGTCGACCTCGGCGCGGGCGCCTTCGAGCAACGCGGTCAGCTTCGGGTTGTCGTAGCGGGCGCCGTTCAGTCCCTTCGGCGACGCGTTGGCAGGGTGGAGGTAGTTGAAGAGGATCGTGTCCGGGTTCACCGCCGGGAGGAGGCGCGTCGCGAACTCGAAATCGCCGGCGTTGCGCTTCTGGTTGAAGGTCGGCGTGTCGACCAGTTCCATCTTCATGGTGATGCCGACCTGAGCGAGATAGTCGATCTCGAACTGCTGCAGTTCGGTCACGCCCTGGGCCGACGTGTTCAGGTGCTTGACCGTGAAGCCCTTCGGGTAGCCGGCCTCGGCGAGCAGCTTCTTCGCCTTGGCGGGATCGAACGGGTATTTGGGGATGTCGTCGGTGTAGACGTCCATCCACGGCAGGATGAAGGACGCGGTGCCCTTCTGCATGCTGGGCGCGGTCGCCTGGTTGATGGTGTCGTAGTCGATGGCGTGGGCGATCGCCTGCCGCACGCGGACGTCAGCCAGCGGCTTGAAGGCCGGATTCAGGACCTTCAGCGCGACGGCGTAGTTCTCGACCTTGTTCATCTTGAAGCCCTCCTTCTTGAGGGTCTCCAGGTGCTCCTCGCGATTGGCGCGCATGACGAGGTCGATCTCGCCGTTGCGCAGCGCGATGGTCGATGTGTTCTCGTCCTTGATGATCTGGAAGGTGATGGTGTCGATGGGCGCCGGACCGCGGAAGTAGTCCTTGTGGCTCTTCAGGATGATGCGCGAGTTCACGTCGATGAAGTCGAGGTAGTAGGGACCCGTGCCGACCGGGTTCCATCGCACCTTGTCGCCGGCATCCTCGATGGCCTTCTTGTTGACGATCTGGCCCTGATGGTAGTTGGCGACCTGGTGGAGAAAGTTGCCGTCCGGCGACTTGAGCTCGATGATGACGGTGTACGGGTCCGGCGTGTCGACCTTCGCGACGTTTGCCAGCTCGGCGGCGTAGGGAGAGGCCGTCTTCGGGTCGCGGATGCGGCTGAAGGTGTAGGCGACGTCGGCGGACGTGAAATCGCCGTAGCCCTTCTGCCACTTCACGCCCTTGCGAAGGTTGAACTTCCAGGTCTTGTTGTCGTCGGTATCCCAGGACTCGGCGAGGTCTGGGATGATCTTTCCGGTCTTGCTGTCGTAGGTGGTCAGCCCGCTGAAGATGTTGAACGCGATGTTCTCGTTCTCGATGCGGAAGATGTTGGCGGGATCGAAGCCGGCCGGATCGTCGTAGAAGCGGACCTTCAGCGTCTTGTCCTGGGCCTGCGAGGAAACGGGCATCGCTACCGCAATGCCGACTGCCGCGACCGAGGCGGCGAGAAGGGTGAGAATCTTGCGCCTGGCGGAACTCATGTCTGCCCTCGTCTGGATCGTGGTGCCTGCCGGCGCCGCAGAGTCCCCCCGGTTCATCCGTCGGGGACCGGCGCCGCGCTCTGAACGCGGTGTCCGGCGGGGGCCGCGACGCGGCCCCCGGGTCGAGCCTCAGTTGAGCCTGGTGGCGAGGTATTCCTTCGCCATGTCGACGGTGACGACGTCGGCGTACTTCTGGTGCATGTCGTAGAGGTTCATGAAATGGGACGCTTCGGTGCGGTCGAACACGCACTCGGCGACCACGCCCATGCGGAACCGGGACGTCGCGCCGTCGACCACGGTTGCGCGGACGCAACCGCTCGTCGTCTCGCCGCAACAGATCAGCGTGTCGACGCCGAGGGCATTGAGATGGAACATCAGGGGCGTGCCCTGGAAGCCGCTCGGCGCGGTCTTCTCGATGACGACTTCGCCCGCGAGAGGCTTCACCTCGTCGACGATCTCGTTGCCCTTCAGGCGCAGTTCCTCGGGCATCTCGGCGCGGCGGCCCTTGCGGTGCACCCACGGGGCGATGCCCGATTCCAGCCCCTTGATGTGGACGACGGGAATGCCGTTGGCCCGGGCCACGGCGAGAAGCTCGGCGGTCTTGTCGACAGCCGCCCAGCCCTCGAGGCCGGTGCTGCTCGGCCACGTCTTCATGGACTCGAAGATCGGCTCCCGCTTCAGGCCGAGCACGCTGTAGTAGATGTCGATGAGAAGCAGCGCCGGCTTGCGGCCGAAGCCGAACAGTTCCTTCTTGCCCCACGACTCGTCGTGCTTCTTGTCACGCTCGCTGAGGTAGTTTTCCCAACCGTACATGGATCAGCTCCCAAGATAATACAGCAGATCGCGCTCGATTCCGGCTCATTCCGGAATCGATGAATACTGTCTTCCAGCGATCTGGAACACGCGTTCACAGTCGTGATTGAAGTAGCAAGCGTCGTGCCAGCGCTCGGGCGGAGCGAAATCGGGGCAAAGACTTGATTTTCCGATGATCGAATAAGTTTTCGTTATACCAAAATTTGCCCAGTGATGCCTTTAGTGCCAGAGATTGCAGTGGATCCTCTCCGCAACCGGATGCGTGACGGCACGGTCGGACGTCGTGCAGGAATGTCCTCCGCCGTCTTTCGACCCCCCAAGAACGGCGGCGGCGACGATGTCCAGGCTGTCGGCGGTTCGGCGCGAGCCGTCGCAAGCTTCACGATTTGCAGGATGAATCGGCGTTGCGGTCGGCATCCTCCGCTTGAGGCAATCAGCTCCGCCACACCGTTCGGAGCAGGCGCGACGCGGCGTCGGGCGGTCTGGCTTGCCGATTGCTTTGGTGCAGGGACCGGGGAGGCTGACGCCCCCGCAACATGCCGGCCGCCGGCGTGGTCCGTCTGCAAGGAGCAAAGCGACATGGCCAAGGACATCGACTTTTCAGAGATCACGATCTCCCGTCTCATCGCCGGATACGAGTCCGGCGAATGGACGGCGCGGCAGGCCGTGGACTGGTATCTCGACCGCATCAAGCGGCTGGACAGGGCCGGTCCCCGCATCAACGCGGTCATCAGCGTCAACGACCAGGTGCAGTCCCAGGCCGACGAGCTCGATCGCAGGATGCGGGAAAGCGGGCCGGTGGGTCCGCTGCACGGGGTGCCGATCCTCGTGAAGGACCAGATCGACGTGAAGGAGATGCCGACGACCTGCGGCTCGATCCTGTTCCGCGACAACTGGCCGAAGCGCGACTCCTTCGTGATTGCGAAGCTGCGGGCGGCAGGCGCGCTGATGCTGGGCAAGACGACGCTGGGCGAGATGGGTGCCGGCGACACGCATGGCTCGCTCTTCGGCTCGACACGGAATGTCTACGCCATCGACCGCACGGCCGGCGGGTCGTCCGGCGGGTCCGGAGCGGCCGTCTCCGCGAACTTTTGCACCGTCGCGCTCGGGCAAGAGGGCTACGCCTCGATCCGCCGCCCTTCGATCTGGAACGGCGTGGTGGGGATGCGGCCGAGCATCGGCCTTGTCAGCCGCGGCGGCGTCTATGACGGATGGCCTTCGGTGCTCGGTTCCGTCGGGCCGATGGCCCGCACCGTCGAGGACGCGGCACGGGTCCTCGACGCGATGGTCGGCTACGATCCGGTCGACCCGGTGACAGCCCATGGCGTCGGCAAGCTCGCAGGGCGTTTCGTCGACGAGCTGGGGAGCAGCCTCAAGGGCGTAAGGCTTGGCGTCCTGCGCACGTCGATCGGCGTCGATGCCGATCCCGAGGCCGAAGACTTCAAGCGGGTCGGCGCTGTTTTCGAGAGCGGCCTCGCGGCCCTGAAGGACGCCGGGGCTGTCCTGGTCGAAATCGAGATTCCGGACCTCAAGGAACTGCTTGCGCTGCGCGCCCACCACCCCGAACACGGGTCGGCGGCGTTCGAGTACTACGTGTCCGACCTGCCCGATGCGCCGTACCGCAGCAAGGCCGATGCCATGGCCTCGTCGGAGTATACGGCGGTGTCGCCGCAGATGAAGCAGCGCTGGGCACGCGAGGGAACGGAGGAGGCGTATCACCGCTTCCTCGAGGCGCGCGACACGCTGATGACCAATCTGCTGAAGGTGATGGCCGACCATCAGATCGCAGCGATCGTCCACAAGGCGATCGAGCACGAGCCGACCCTGATCAGCGAGGGCACGAATCCGCCCTGGGTGAACCACAAGGGCGCGCCGCACCTGAACACGTATCTCGGCAATGTTCCGAGCATCGTCGTACCGGCGGGCTATACCACCGTCGGCCTCCCGGCCGGCATCGCCTTCCTCGGCAGGCCCTACGACGACCTCGCCATGCTGCGCTATGCCCACGCCTTCGAGCAGCAGACGCTGGCCCGGCGCATGCCGGACCTCGAAGCGAGCCTGCAGTCCAGCGTGGCTTGACCCGCACGGGGGAGGACGCGGCGGTCCCCAGGCCACGCCGCGTCCTCCTCTTCCAGGGCCCTGCCCTGACCGAACCTCTGCCAGGCCCACCCCAACATCGGCATCCGCACGGTTCTTCGGCGAACACCGGTGCCTGCGTCCGGGGGTAGCGGACGACGTCCGCCGGGGCTCAGGCCGGCAGGTTGTTGATCCCCGCCAGCGCTCCGATGACCGCTCTCGTGACGTCGGCGGTTCGCGCCGATCCACCGAGGTCGGGCGTGTGGAGCGCGGGATCCGCGGTCACGCGTTCGATAGCCCGCATCAGGCGCCTCGCCGCGGCGTCCTCGCCCAGATGCTCCAGCATCATCACGAGCGACCAGAACGTCCCGATGGGGTTGGCGACACCCTTTCCCATGATGTCGAAGGCCGATCCGTGGATCGGTTCGAACATGGAGGGGTACTGCCGCTCCGGATTGAGGTTCGCCGTGGGCGCGATCCCGAGCGATCCGGCCAGCGCAGCGGCGAGGTCGGACAGGATATCGGCGTGCAGGTTGGTTGCGACGATCGTATCGATCGAGGCCGGGCGGACAACCATGCGCATGGTCATCGCGTCGACCAGCATCTTGTCCCAGGTGACGTCCGGAAACTCGTGGGCCACTTCGGCGGCAATCTCGTCCCACATCACCATGCCGTGGCGCTGGGCGTTCGACTTCGTCACGACCGTCAGCAGCTTGCGAGGCCGGGACCGCGCGAGGGCAAAGGCGAAGCGCATGATCCGCTCGACGCCGGCGCGGGTGAACATAGCGACGTCCGTCGCTGCCTCGAGGGGGGAGCCCCTGTGGACGCGTCCTCCGACACCGGAATACTCGCCCTCCGAATTCTCGCGCACGATCACCCAGTCGAGTTCCCGATCCGTCACGTGGCGCAAGGGCGAGACGATCCCCGGCAGGATCCGCGTCGGCCGGACATTCGCGTACTGGTCGAACGACTGGCAGATGGCCAGTCGCAGCCCCCACAGGGTCACGTGATCCGGAATGTCCGGATGCCCGGCCGATCCGAACAGGATCGCGTCATGGCGACGGATGAGGTCGAGCCCGTTCTCCGGCATCATCCGGCCATGGGCCTTGTAGTATTCGCCACCCCAGTCGAAGTGGTCGACAGCGATCGCAAAGCCGCCGTCACCCGCGGCCACCGCCTCGAGCACCTCGATGCCAGCTGGCACAACCTCGGTTCCGATCCCGTCGCCTGGAACGGCCGCGATCCTGTAGACTTTCATGCGTGAACTCCGATTGGTGCTGAGGTGAAGGCTCGGCCATTGTGCCCTTCACATGGTCCCTGCGACCCGACGTTCCTGCGCTGGACCTGGGCGCAGAGTCGCGCCGGGTCGCCACCGAATGCGACGGCGTCCGCCGCCGTCTACCACACTGCGGCACAGGAATCGTCGGACCGAACCGGTT
>CAZJCW010000102.1:0-13953 GCA_964544365.1 uncultured Alsobacter sp. | reverse complement strand
ATAGCGCGTCAGGGTGTCGCTCAGCGTCCGGTACGCGCTCTCGTCACGATGTCCGATCAGGTACTTCTTGCCGAGGTTCTCGGCGCGGATGACGATATCGGTCATGGGCCTGGTTACATCAAGTCCGCGAAGGACTTCTCGGTCTTTCGGAAGTACCAGATACCACCCACGAGCATGACTGCAATCACGACAAGGCTGGTCACGAAGCCCGGCATGTAGATGTTGCTGTCCGACCCGAGTATCGCCCATCTGAATCCGTCGATGACACCTACCATCGGGTTCAGGCTGTAGAGGAACCGCCACTGCTCCGGAACGGCGGCGCTCGAGAAGCCGACCGGCGAGACGTAGAGCCCGAGTTGCACGACGAAGGGGATGATGAACCGGAAGTCGCGGTACTTGACCGTCAGAGCCGCCAGCATCAGGGCTGGTCCAAGACTGGCGAGCACGGCGATGAACACGAACACAGGAAGGAGCAGGATGCGCCAACTGGGCATGAACCCATACCAACCCATGATCGCGAACAGAAGAAGCATATTCACCGTGAAATCGACCAGCGCGACCACAGCGGTGGCGCTCGGGATGATCACCCGGGGGAAGTATACCTTTCCGACCAGTTGGGAATTCGCGACGAGGCTGTTGGCCGCATCACCGAGGATGGTCGCGAAAAGGAACCATGGAAGCATGCCCGCGAACACCATCACCGGATACGGTGCCGCGCCGTCGGAGGGCAACTGGGCAAGGCGACCGAAGATCACCGTGAACACGACCATGGTCAGAAACGGGCGGATGACCGCCCAGGCCACGCCGATAACGGTCTGCTTGTAACGAACCGCAACGTCTCTCCAGGCCAGAATCGCGAAGAGTTCGCGGTAATGCCAGAGGTCCCGCCAGTAGTGGCGTTCCGCAAGACCTGCTTCGAGAACAATAACTCTTTCTTCGGGGCGATCCAAATCAACTCGTTCAACTTTCACGCGAAGCGACCCTCCAGGATCTCGCAAGCCCGGCGCCGGAATGCCTCCCCGCCGAACAGATCCTTGACCCGCGCCGCCAGTGTCGCTCCGACGGCAGCGGCCTGGCCGGGCGTTTCCTGGACCGATGCCTGAGCGTCAAGACACGATGCCAGGGCCGACGGAAAGCCGGCCTCCTGACAGGCGATACCGAGCCTTCCGTCCGCGAGAGCATCGGACGCGCCGGCAACAGCGAGGCCGATGGCCGGTGTCCCGCAAGCCATAGCCTCGAGAAAGACGATCCCGAAACCCTCGCCGGTCGACGGGAGGGCGAAGAGGTCGGCCGCGCGGTAGAGATCGGGGAGGTCGGCGTCGGGGACGGCGCCGAGAAAACGGACAGATGAGGCGACACCCGTCTCGCGCGCGAGCGCCGCGAGGCGTTCGCGGTCGTCGCCTTCGCCCGCGATGCAATACAGAAGGCCCGCGACGTGGGGCAGCAAGGCCGGAAGGGCGGCGATCACGCGATCCTGCCCCTTGTAGCGCTCGCGCGGGTCCAGTCGACCGACGCTCAGCACGATTCGCTCGTCGGTCCAACCGAAGCGCCGGCGGGCCGCCGCCCGATCCCCGGGAGCGAACCGGCCGCCGACGGTGTTGGGCAGGACGACCACGCGCTCCGGCGAGATCCTGGACCAAGACAAGAGGCGGGACCGCGTGAAGCGGCTGACGCTGAGCACAAGGTCCGCCCTGTCTAGAGCCATGCGGTGCCATCGGCTCGGTTGTTCCCAGGCATCGATCCCGTGTACCTGGACCACCATCCTTGCGCGCGTCATGCGGGCGGCGACAAGGGCCAACGGGGCCATGTACAGGTGACCGCAGAAGATGATGCGAGGCCGCGCGGAGAGAGCCTTCCACAGGGTATCGAAAACATAGCGCACGCGGCTCCCGGGGGCGCGGGCTTGGGTCAGGCGATCCGGTATCGGGACGGTGGCCTCGCCGTTGCGCGGCAGCACGACGACGCGGCGCAAAGTCGACCAAGCGCCGAGTAAGTCACGGTTGTACTGGGCGATACCGCCCTTGCCGCCATAGGCATCGGTCACGAGAGCCAGAATGGGTTCGCCGTCACCGGTCATGCGGGCAGCAGCCCATCGGGTACGGCCGAGCGACGATGGGCCCGTTGGCCCATTCCGCTGCCGGCGAGCACGACTCCTGACCATTCGCGCGAAACGAGGCCCTTGCCCGGTGTCGGTGCCGTGATCCCTGCGCGGGCGGCCATCCACCGGCCGGTCGGCACGGTGAAGCCGGTCTTCGCGCGCAATGCGATCTCGGCGCCCAACGGCTCGCGCGGCGACTGCGCAAGGCTACGCTTGCCTTCTCCCGCCGCGAAATGGGGCACCAGTGGTGCCAGGTCGTCGAGAAGCGCCGCGTCGACCAACGGCGTCCGGATCTCGACGCTTTGCGCCATGCCGGCCCAGTCGGCATCCCTGAGAAGTTGGTCGCGCATGTAGCGAGAGGACTCCAACGCACTCACCCGACCGGCATCCGAGCCCGGGTCCGGTGTCAGCACGTCACGGAGTGCGCCGACGGTCTCCAGTCTTTCAAGACCGCTTCTTACGATCTTCGGGTCCAGCACGCCCGGCAACTCCTCCGGCAGATAAAGCGCACGACGCAGAACGTAGCAGCCCTCCCAGGTTCCGGCATGACGCAGCAGTCCGGCTGCCTTCGGATTGCGTTGCACGAAGGACGGGAAAAGCGCCCGCAAGACGACCGCCGCCAGGCGTCCGAGCCCCGGGATCCGAGCGGCGACGCCGAAACGCCGCTTCCAGCGGGGCAGATCCTTGAAGCTCGGGTAGCCACCGAGAAGCTCGTCGCCACCGAGGCCGGACAGGGCGACCCTCAGTCCTGCCTCCCGCGCGGCCTTCGACACGAACCACGTGTTGACGCCATCGATCGAAGGCTGGTCCATCGCATCGAGAATGGCTGGCAGATCGGCCCGGAACTCGGCTTCGTCGACGGTCCGCACGATGTGCTGCGCGCCGTACTGGCGCGCGACATGCGCTGCCAGCGGCGTCTCGTCCTCGGCTGTGCCCTCATACTCGGCGAAGGCCAGGGTCACGGCGCGAATGCGCTCATGTCCGAGATCCCGCGCAAGACCGAGCACGGCACCCGAATCGATCCCGGCGGAGAGAAAGACGCCGACCTCGACGTCGGCCACGAGATGGCGGCGCACACTGTCTAGCACCGCTTCGGCGACACGCCGGCGGCGCTCGGGTTCTCGCCAGTCCGATGGCGCACTGTACCTTGCGGCGGCAAGGACGGCAGCGACCGACCAATAGCGACGAGGCTCCCGCGGCCCGAGGTTGTCCACGACCATGGTATGGCCGGCCGGCAGGGCGCGGATGTCCCGGTAGCATGTAAAGGGCTCGGGGACATGGCCCCACAGATGGAAGCCGACCAGGCCGGCGGATTCTTCATCACGTGAAATCGCCCCACCGGCCAGCAAGGCCTTCACCTGGCTGGCAAAGCGGAATGTCCAGCCGTCGTTGGCATAATAAAGCGGCTTTATGCCGTAAGGATCGCGGGCCACGAAGAGCTGGCCGCGCCGGGCGTCCCATATGGCGAAGGCGAACATTCCCCGCAGCGCATGAACCATGTCCTCGCCCTGCTCCGCATACAGATGGAGCAGAACCTCGGTGTCGCTGTGACTCCGGAAAACATGGCCCTTGGCGATCAGCCCGCTGCGCAGGCTCTCGTAGTTGTAGATCTCGCCATTGAACGTGATGGTGAGGGCACCGTCGTTCGTTGCCATCGGTTGCGACCCACCGGAACCGATGTCGATGATGGCAAGGCGGCGATGGCCGAAGGCGACCCGCCGGTCTGGCGATGACCACTCCCCTGCCCCGTCGGGACCTCGCCGCGCCATAGCATCGCGGGAGCGCAGCAACTCGTTGCGGTCGGGGTCCGCCGCCGCCGGCTGATAGGCGTAGATGCCGTTGACGCCGCACATGGCCTTCAGCGGGCCCCCGTCCGGAACAGGATCGTGCGGATCGTCTTCACGACGATGATGGCGTCCAGCCAGAACGAGAAGTGCTTGATGTAGAAGAAGTCGTATTCGAGTTTGATCCGTGCCGCGTCGATTTGTGCAACGTTGCCCTGATTGACCTGCGCCCATCCACTGATACCTGGGCGGACGATGTGGCGGTAGGAATAGAATGGGATCTCCCGCTCATACCATTGGGCCAGTTGCACGGCTTCCGGTCTTGGGCCGATCCAGCTCATGTGACCCAGGAGAATGTTGAAGACCTGGGGCAATTCGTCGATCCGGTACTGGCGCAGGACTTCACCGACGCGGGTGATGCGGGGGTCGCGCGCCTGCGTGAAGGCTTCTCCCGCGTCTTCGGACCCGAGAGCCATGGTGCGCAGCTTGATGATCCGAAACACCCGCCCACCATACCCGGTGCGCTCCTGCCGGAAGAAGACCGGGCCTGGTGATTCGAGCTTGATCGCAACGCCGGCGACGAGAAGCACCGGTGCGATGAACGGCAAAAGGACTATGGAACCCAGGATGTCTACCGCCCGCTTGATTTGCGGATAGACGAGCGCCGGAAGGCTGCCGACGACCGTGTTCTCCCAGAGATGCTGAACCGCGACACGCCCCGAAAGCATCTCCCGGAACTGCTTCACGTGGAAGACGGGGATGCCGCGCAGGGCCGCGAGGGCCAGCAGCCGTTCCCACTCCGGTTCGATGTCGTGCCGAAGGTCGGCGATCAACCCGTTGAGATTGCTGATGTCCTTGGGAACTTTCGTCAGGGTCATGCAGATGGCGCGCCGCGCGAGGGCTAGCGTCGCAATCTCGGGATCATCTACGGTGGGAAGGATAGCGAAGACGGGTCTGAAGCGTTGCCGCCTGAGCACCAGGAAGGCCTCGACGACGACGATGCTGAAGAGCGCAGAGATATAGAACTGGGGGCTCGAGATGTTGATCCGGAAGAGCTTCAGGAAAACGCCGGTGCCAAGGAAGACGGCGAAGAACGCAATGAAGATATATGTGATCGACCGAAGTAGCGGGAATGTCAGGATGCGCCGAACGATGATCAGCGCCACCGCGAGCGAGAGCACAGACGCCTGGGCTGTGTCGAGTACGACTTCGTCGACCTGGGCCGACATTCCGATGCCGAAATAGCAGAGCACCGCGGGAACCAGCAGAGCGAAGAACAACCCTACCGTAAGGAGAAGGCCAGACAGAACGTCGACATGAAGCGCATTGCGCGACGTCTGGTCGAGGTCGACAGCCGGTAGCGCTGCGGCCGCGGCAGACGTTGCCGATGGCTCAGCCGTCGAAGGCGCATCCTGCGCTCTCCGTCGGGTCCATTGGGAACCTTCCATGGCCCTGCTCCCCTCCGTGCCCGGCACGTAGGCTGTATGTCGCGTGGAATCGGTCATGATCTCTGTGCCGAGGCGCACACGGCGCTCAGCTTGAGTAGTACTTCCCGTAGTATCGACGGCCGTAATAGTAGCCGGAACCGTCGCGGCCATACTTCTGGGCGCGGACCTCGTTGACCATGTTGAGCACGATCCCGGCTACCTGGCGGCTGTTCGGGAACTGCTGGATGCTGGTCTCGACCATTTCGCGCGCTGTTGTGCTCCAGTGGACGACGTAGACGGTCTTGTCGCACAGCAGCGACACGACCTTCGGATCGACGACGGGCCCCATCGGAGGGGTATCGACGATGATGTACTCGAAGCTCTTGCGCAGGGCTCCCACAAGCGCCTTCATCTTCTCTGAGCCGAGCAGGTCCGGTGGGTTCTGCGTCTTGCCGCCGGCTGGGATCACGAATACCCGCGTCCCTTCGTCGAAGCTCAGGACGTCGCGGATATCGGCCTCTCCTGTCAGGACATTGACGAGGCCGGCCTCCTTGTCGCGGGCGAAATAGCGGGACGTCGAGGGATGGCGCAGATCCGCGTCGATGATCAGGACACGCTGACCAGCCTGTGCGGCCGAAACCGCCAGGGCAATGGCAATCGTGGTCTTGCCTTCGCCGGGGCGCGTCGACGTGACCTGGATGACCTTCGGGGGCCGGTCGACGTCGGTCATCTGGATTCCGGTGCGCAAGGTGCGCACGGACTCGCTGAAGCGCGACAGCGGCTTCTTCAACTGGTAGGCGGGAAGCGTCAGCAGCTTGCCGTCGATTGTGCGCTCGCCCTCACCCATCCTGGCAATGGAACCGAGCACGGGAAGCCTCAGGCGGTCCTCGACCTCCTTGGGGGTCATGAAGCCGGCGTTCAGCTTTTCCATGCCGAAGGCGCCTGCCAGCCCGAGCGCCAGCCCGATGATGAGGGAAATCGCGAGGATACGGTTCCTGCTCGGGTAGCTTGGAGCGCCCGGTGTTTTTGCTGCAAACAGAACCCGCGCGTCGCGCACTTCGAAGCTGGCCGTATTGTCCGTGACCTTTGCCTTCTGCAGAAATTCCTCGAACAGCGTCTTGTTGACCGTCGCCGTCCGCTCCAACTCGCGCAGCCGCACCGCCGTGCGATCGTCGATCCCCGTCTGGCCCGTCGCTTCCTTCAGGGCGCGCTCCGTTGAGACCTCGCGGGCCTGCGCAATGGCATACTCGGTCTTGATCGTGTCGATCTGCCGCTGCGCCTCAGCCGCCATGGCGCGCTCGACATCCCTTTTTTCGGCCATCAGGTTGACGACCGCCGGGTGGCGCCCGGAGTAGCGCGCCAGAAGATCCGCCTCGCGTGCCGAAATGTCGGTCAGCCTGCCCTGCAGGCTCACCATTGCACCGGACTGGAAAATGTTGGGGAGGTTCTGCCGCGATCCGGATTGAAGAGCCTTTTCAAGGAACTCGACGCGGGTCCTCTTGACTTCAGCATCCTGGCGAGCACGCAACAACTCGCCATTGAGTTCCGTAAGCTGCTGCTCGGTGAGCGTAACGCTTGAGCCCGCCCGGACGAGCCCGTTGTCGATCCTGAATTGCGCGACGGCCTCCTCGGCCTGTTTCAGTTGCTCGCGCAGTTCGACGAGGCGGTCGCTGAGCCAGCCCGACGCGCGCTTGGCACCTTCGAGGCGGGCATCGAGCTTGTTCACGACATAGGCATCCGCAACCGCGTTGGCGAGCATCGCCGCCCGCTCCGGGTCGGTGTCGGTCACAGAAATCGCGAGCACATAGCCGAGCCCGGCGCGCTGCACGCCAAGCGCGTATCTCAGTTGCTCGACCCCGGCGGCGATGGCAACTTCCTCGTCGCTGGCCTCCACCGGCTTCTCGGCGGCCGGCGGCGCGGGCGTGGCGCTGCCGAGCAGTGCCTGCTTGATCGACGACCAGCTCATTCCATCGTCGTGAGCCCGCGGCGCCGAATTGACCGCATAGAGCTTGTGCTTCTCGACCACCCGACGGAGCAGCCCGTCCGAGCGGATGAGGGAGATCTGGTTCTCCATCATCGCTGGGTCCATGAAATAAACGGTCGGGGTGGTGGGGTTCTGGACAGGCGCACGCTCGGTCATGGGATCCAGCATGACCTGAGCCGTGGCAGTATAGAGCGACACCGAATAGGCGAGGAACACGACCCCGCAAAGCAGCGCCAACCCGGCAAACGAAACGATGAACACCCAGTGCCGCCAGGCAAAGGCCACGTACTCACGCAGGGTGGTGCCCCGGTCGGGGGCCTCATCCTGGATAACGTCCGTGGGAACTTGGAACTGTCGGTTCACGGGGACCCGTCCTGGCCTCTGTCTGTATTCCGCCCGCCCTTGCCAAGGACACCGCGACCCGTTCGACCGACTGTCCGGCCGGACTTATGCGGACGCTCTGCCTGAGCAAACCCTATGCCGAGAATGATTGCAAAAGTGAGACCGACGCTCTGCGCCCAGAGCGTGTAGTCCACTGCCGCGTGAATTGCCACCAGGCAGGCCGTCGCGAACGCGGCCGCTGGAATTGCCTTGTACCTGGAGCGGACGAACACACCGCGCAGGCAGGCCAATGCAATCGTTGCGACGCACCCGAGGAGGGTCAGGCCGACCGGGACGCCGAAGTCGAGGAGAACCTCGAGGTAGGTATTGTGCGCCGATCCCCAGCGCGTCCACAGCCCCGAGGGATCGTCCCGGAACATCGGGAATACCGCCGGGAAGGATCCGTGCCCATATCCCACCCACGGCGATGCCATCAGTGCATTGAGCGTCACCCGACCTGCAAAGAGCCGGCCTTCGTCCCAGACCCCGACCGAGGTAATGCGCGCGGCGAAAAGGTCGCCGAATGCCGCCACCGTGATGGTTCCGGCTAGCGCGAAGAATGCCAACACGCCTATCGCCCTGGGCCAGGCGAAGCGGTCGCGGCCGGGTACGATCATGAGGCACGCAAGCACGACAAGGGCGACCAAGGTGGAAATAATGCCTCCGCGCGACCCCGTGACCATGAGTGCGACCGCAAGAACGACCACGGCGCCGATCAGGGCCGCCCCCGTGCCGCTGCTTCTCGCGGCGAGAAGCGTCACGAGGCCGCGGAAGCTCCGGTCGCCCATATCGGCCTGGCGGTAGCGATGCCAAAGGAGCGCCAGGCCGACGATGAGCCCCATGCCGGCGTAGGTCGCGAACGTGTTCCTGTTGCCCATCAGCCCGGCGAGACGCACCGCGCGCTCCAGATCCGGCGGAGCATCCGTGGGCACGTCACCGGCCGCAGCGAAAAAGAGCCCGTGCAGCGACAGCGCCGCCGCAACCGCGACGACCACAGACAGCATCGCCACGGCTCGTCTCGCATCGGCAGCGAGGTGAACGGCCACCCAGAACCCGCAGGCAAGCGTCGCAAGGCGCAACGTCGCCATTCGGCTGCTTTCAGGATCCACCGAGATCAACGTTGGGAGATCCATGTCAAGGGCATCGGCGGCGAGGCCCCAGGCCGGATTGCCGACGAACGCAGGAACCGGGATCGTCTGCAGGATGCCCCACCCCAGCACGACCACGATCAGTGCGGCCGGCAGGGCCAGGCGCCGCAAAGGCATGCCGGGTTGCGCGCCCTTGCGAAGGGAGATCACCTCTCTTGACAGGACCAATGCTCCGGCAGCTATCGCGTTCATTCCCCATCCCATGCCTGCGCGGCCGTCTTCGCCGAGAGGCAGCAGAACGACCATCAGCAACAGGGCGATCGTCAGGACGCCTTCCGGTCCACGCAGGTAGCCGGGAACACGGATGCCCGACCGGACGTGACCAACAGCCCTCGACATCAACACGTGCGAGACACCATCTGTTCCATAGGCCGTTCAGTTCAGGCCGAGGCGCCGCAATGCGGCAGGCCCGTTCGGTGCGAGGGCCACTGTGCCGGCGATCTCCTGCCTTTGTGCGACGCCATTCCGGTTCAGCGCATTGTTCATGAGGGCTACATGATAGGCCTCGCCGTAAGCTGACGCCGTCGTGGCGATCTGGAGGGCTGTCCGGATCTTGTCCTCAGGCTCCAGAAGCGACCAGTGGTCGATCCCCAGGACGGCGCGCTGGACCATGACGTGCCCTTCGCGCGGACCGAAAATGTAGGAGAGCCGCCAGAAAGCCAGAGCCTCTGCCGGTCGACCTTGGTCGCTCATCGATTGCGCCAGCGACAGCCAGTCGTGGGTCGACGTGGGCGTGACCTCCAGCAGCTTGGCGAGGGCAGTCCCGAGCGCCGCCGGATCGCGAGGTGTTTCCTTCTGCCGCAGTTCGACTGCCAGACGCCGTGCGCTGGCGGGGAGAACCAGCGACCCATCCCATCCCGACAGCGTCCTCAGGAGAGGCTCGACCCGCTCGGGTGGTGTTTGGCGCGCCGCCCTGGAGATCTCTGCGCGAGCCGGCGACGCCGTCCACTCGAAAGCGACCACCGCCGCCCCGGCGACGAGTGTCGCTGCCGCTCCCAGCAGCGCGCCGATACGCAGGACAAGGGCCGTGGTCATGGTTCGCGAGGGTGTCGCGTGCGAGAACCGCGTGACGAAAGTTCGATCACAGACGTCCGTTCACCGCCAGGGACACAATGTTCTGGCCGTAGCTCATCCCCGGCGTATCGTAGAGCACGCGCGCGTAGGAGTAGGTCGCACTGAGACCCCAGTTGGCCGTGACCGAATAGTCGAGATTGAACCGCGCCAGATAGATCTGCGAATCCTGGTTTCGTGAAACCGCGGTTTCCGGGCTCGACGCCTGGTAGGACAGCGTCGCACCCATGGTCAGCGCCTGGTTGGCGATGTAGCGGCCACCGAGGCTCACTGTCGTCGTCTTCGTCGCCGAGCCCTGCGAGGCGAACAATTGTTGCGAGACCGTCAAGCCCGAGACGTTCCCGATGAGGGCATTGGAGACCTGGTTAGCCTGCGCGTTTGCGGCGGCGGTCGGGTCCGCGATCGGAGCGGGAACCGTTCCAGCAAGCGGATCGCCTGAAGGAATAGCCCCCGGGATCGAACCGACGATCGAGAAGGCCGAGCCGAGCGTCGGACCCGACAGGCCGATTTCCTGGCGGGCGGCGAGCGTCACGACGATGTCCTCGGTCGGAAGCCAGGAGACACTGCCGCCGAAGGTGGGAGCGGTCTGCGATCCGATCGTTGCGTTCGGATACCGCTGCATCATGTACCCGGCATAGACCTCGCCGGTGAAGAGGCTCCAGCGCGGGAAACTCAGACCGCCGACGACACGGTAGCCGTCCGTGTCATAGAAGCTGTTGTTGTAGCGCTGGAAATCGAGCGACGGTTCGACATAGACCGACACGAGCGGCGCGACCTCGTATCCGACGCGGGCGCGGACCCGCGAGGTCCAGCCGTTGCGGTCCGCGTTCTGCACGGTCTGGTCGTCGTAGTACTGCGACACGAAGCTTGCGCCGCCCTCGACAAACAAACGGTTGAAGGTCTTGCGCAACGAGGCCTGCGCCTGGAACTGCGTGTAATCGGTCGGAGACAGGTCGAAGGTGCCCGCGCTGGTCAGGGTCTGGGCCTGCAGGCTGTTCTGGATCCTCGCGATTTCGACGCCCCCGTTGAACAGGAGGTCCTGGCCGAATTCGCGCGTATGCGATGCCCCGATGGCACCCGTGTAGGCGTTCGCCTTCGTTTCCGACGGGTAGATGCTCGCGTTCGCCGTGAAATAGATCTGCGACTGGCTGAGCCCGTCCATCCGGGAAAAGAACCCGGTCGCACCCAGCGTGGTGCCGAAACGACCAACCTTGTCACGGGAGGACGAGAACACGTTGTCATTGTAGATTCCGCCGGCCGTCAACGTCGGCGTGAACAGCCAGTCGCCCAGCACCATCGGCTCGTAGTCGCGGCCCCGGCTCTGCGCATTCGCCCGCTGGGGAATCGCCGCGGTCAGCGCGATGGCGAGGACAAGCCACGCCCTTGCTCGCCCGATCGTCCGTCCGCTCGACGCCTCAGCCATGATCCGCAAGTCTGCCTTGTTCAGAAATAGCGTTCGGGAACGCGGATGATGTCGCCGGGGAACACCGGGATCGACGGGGACAGTTCGACCTCCTGGAACGCGCCGACGCCGCCGCGCTGGATATAGACCTTGGACTTGCTGGCACGGAAGGTGGGCCCGCCGGCGACCGCCATCGCGCTGATGAGGTTCAGACGGTTTCGATACGGGAACTCGCCAGGCCGCTCCACCTGTCCGATGACGTAGAATGGCCGGAAGTTGGTGATATCCACCGTCACCTTGGGACTGCGCAGGTACTCGCTGCGCAACTTCCGGGCGATGGATGCTTCCGCCTGCTGCTTGGTCTGGCCCGCCAGATTGACGGTACCGGCGAGCGGCAGCGATGCATTGCCATTGAGATCGATGTCGAAGTCGCCCGATAGCTTCTCCTCGCCGAAGACGGTCACCCGCAAGCGATCGCCCGCAGACAGGCGAATCTCCGGATATTGCTCAGCAGCAGGGCTTGAATTCGCCGCCGCAACATAGGGATCCGTCGTCTCGCAAGCCGCCAGTCCGAGCGCCACGGGCATTAGCAGGACGGCAAGCATCCTCCCGACGCCCCGAATTCCCCGATTGAACACGCAAGCCGTACGCATCACGCAAACCCTAACTGAGGCGGAAGACGCCACTCCGGCACTTCAACCGCCCCGCGCGGGAAATGCAACTCCAAGCTAAAATTGTCATCAACAACTACATGCGCTGTCGGGCGGGTGAGCCGGTCACCCGCCGTTGCACAATACGGCCGTGCCCGTGATGCGCGCCATCCGGTTACCCACGCGACCGCCGTTCGGGTGAAACGAGCCACCCGTCGGTCGTCATGCAGTCACGCAACCGGTTGCGTGACGGATCGCTACGCCGGCATCAGCACCGAGCGTGGCAGTGTCACGGGCGTTGCCTTGCCCATGATGTCGATCAGGACGCGAACGCGCCCATTGTCGTCGAGGCGCGAGAGCGTTCCCACGAGTTCGGCGAATGGTCCCGATAGCACGCGGACCGGGTCTCCCGGCCCGAGACCGTCGTCGAGGCGCGCGACATCCGCTTCGTCGACCAGATCGAGCAGCGCCTCGACAACCCCATGGGGCACAGGTCCCGGTGACGATCCGGCCATGTAGAGGCTGGCGACACCGAAGGTGCTGCGGACGCTTAGCCAACGGTCGCGATCGAGGTCGAGCGGCACGAACAGGTAGCGAGGGAACAGCGGCGCCCGGACCGAGCGTATCGTTCGTGCATGACGGACGGAGGTGATGATCTGCGGAAGAAAAGGACTGAAACCCTGCCGGCGAAGGTTCAGCACTGCGCGCTGTTCTTGCCGCGGCGCGGTGAAGACGAGGTACCAGCGCCGCCCTTCGATCAGAGGCACCGTGGCCAGACTTCTGCCGTCAGCTTGCGACACATGGCACCTTGGAATGATTGCCCATGACCGCATCCCTCGCGACGCATCCGGGCGCCACGCGCCTGTTCCTGCGCTCCTGGTCAGGACAAGAACCGGAATGAGCCCTAAACATTATGCCTCTGCGCTCACGTCATCGACACGATGGTTCGAGGGATCTTAAATCCTAACAATTTAGCGACTGATGTCAAGATCCATCAACTCAATCCTTCTGTCATTCGCCTCCATTGGCTCGACAATGCCTGCCCCTTCTATTATCCCATCTACAGTTTCGTTTCAACGTTCTTATTTTTTATAGCTTTTTTATAGGCTCCATTATTGTCTTTCTGGAGCTCCGTGTGATTCAATATGTTAATATTGCTCATCTCTTAGGCAAGTTACATTTTGTCTATTGTTTGCCGGTGGACGAGGCAGATGCCCTTTGATCGCATTGTACTCTGCCTTGTGAGAGGCGGATGGCACGCTTATGGATGGAACACTCGCTCAATTTTCTCGTGCCTCAACCCGCTTCGCCTTGAAATTGCGCAAGCGCTCGCGGCCGATGATGTCCCGTCCGGCCATCGACGCGTCCTTCGCTTTCCGCCGGAACCTTGCCCAACACGCGCCAGGAACTCCATCCGGTCCGAGACGAGGTTCCCTCCGCTGCTTTGACGGGTACCGCGAGACGTCAGGTCCGGCGTAAGGCGAGTTCTCCGCTGTCCAGCCGCTTTCGGAAGTAGTCGATCGTTTTCTTCAATCCGTCTTCCAGCCTGATCGTCGGCTCCCAGCCCAGGGATTGCCTCGCCAGGCCGATATCGGGCTGCCTTTGGCGCGGATCGTCCATCGGCAGGGTCTCGTGGACGATCTTCGAGGACGAACCCGTCAGGCGCACGATGGCTTCGGCGAGCTGCAGGATGGTGAACTCGTCGGGGTTCCCGATGTTGACGGGGCCGGTGAAGTCGTCCGGCGTCTCCATCATCCGCAGCATCGCCTCGATCAGGTCGTCGACGTAGCAGAAGGAACGGGTCTGTTGGCCCTCGCCGTAGACTGTGATCGGCTCGCCCCGCAGCGCCTGGACGATGAAGTTCGACACCACCCGGCCGTCGTCGGGACGCATGCGCGGGCCGTAGGTGTTGAAGATCCGCACCACCTTGACCGACAGGTTGTGCTGGCGACGGTAGTCGAAGAACAGCGTCTCGGCGCAGCGCTTGCCCTCGTCGTAGCAGGCGCGC
>CAZJCW010000101.1:0-14225 GCA_964544365.1 uncultured Alsobacter sp. | reverse complement strand
CGCCTGTCGACCGGCGGCATGGAGGAGGTGCTGGCCTCGCACCCCGACGTCGCCGAATGCGCCGTGATCGGCATCAAGGACGCGCTGAAGGGCGAGCAGCCCTGCGGCTTCGTCGTGCTGAAGAGCGGCGTCAGCAAGTCGCCGCTGGAGATCGAGACCGAGATCGTCAAGCTGGTGCGCGACAAGATCGGCCCGGTCGCCGCCTTCAAGATCGCCATCACCGTCGCGCGGCTGCCCAAGACGCGCTCGGGCAAGATCCTGCGCGGCACGATGAAGAAGATCGCCGACGGCGACGCCTGGACCATGCCCGCCACCATCGACGATCCGGGCGTGCTCGACGAGATCGCCCAGGCGCTGCATCACAAGGGCGTCTCGTAACCCCTGCCGCGGCGGGCTCCCATGCGCCCGGCGGGGTTGAGGCCCCCCGCCACGCCCCCTAAGCTCGCCTCCTTTTCGGAGAGCGAGGGCACGCGATGCGGCTTCAGGGTAAGGTTGCGCTGGTCACCGGGGCGGCGCGCGGCATCGGGCTCGCCACCGCGGAGCGGCTGGCGAAGGACGGCGCCGCCGTCATGCTGTCCGACGTCGACGCCGAAAGGGGCGAGGCCGAGGCGCAGCGGCTGCGGTCCGAGGGCTTCGACACCGCCTTCCGGCGCTGCGACGTCGCCGACGAGGCGCAGGTCGCGGCCTTCGTCGCGGCCGGGGTCGAGACGTTCGGCAGCATCGACATCGCCGTGAACAACGCCGGCATCGTGCACGGCGCCGAGTTCCTCGATCTCGCCGTGGCCGATTTCGACCGCGTGCTGGGCATCAACCTGCGCGGCGCGTTCCTGTTCGGCCAGCGCGCGGCGCGCGAGATGGTGCGGCAGGTCGAGGCCGGCCGCGCGCCGGGCGCGATCATCAACATGTCCTCGGTGAACGCGCAGGTCGCCATCGCGACCCAGACGGCCTATTGCGTCTCCAAGGGCGGCGTCGCGCAGCTCACCCGTGCCATGGCCATCTCGCTGGCCCGCTACGGCATCCGCGTCAACGCCATCGGCCCGGGCTCGATCGCCACCGACATGGTCGCCAAGGTCGCGACCGACGACGCCATGCGCCGCACCCTCCTGTCGCGCACCCCGCTGCTGCGCTTCGGCCAGGCCGCCGAGATCGCCGCCATCGCCGCCTTCCTGGCGTCCGACGATGCGAGCTACGTCACCGGCGAGACCATCGTCGCCGACGGCGGCCGCATGGCGCTGAACTACGTGGTGCCGGTCCCCGAGTCCCTCTGAAGGACGATCCCGGGAGCGTCGGCCCCTGGGTCCCCTTCCCGGCGCTGCGCGCCGCCGGGGACGACGGGGAAGCTCTCTCCGTCGTCCCCGGCGCGCCGGAGGCGCGGGAAGGGGATCCAGGGGCCGCCCCTCGCAGCCTGCCGCCAAGGCATGTCAGCGAAGTTCGCCGCCGCCATTCCCTCCCCGTCGTCCCCGGCGGCGCGCAGCGCCGGGAAGGGGACCCAGGGGCCGCGCCTCGCGGCCTGCCGCCGTGGCCCCTACCCGCGCCGGGCGGCCTCGATGGCGGCGACGTCGATCTTGCCCATGCCCATCATCGCCTCGAAGGCGCGCCGGGCTTCCTCGCCGCCGGCCGCGATCGCGGCGGTCAGCACGCGCGGCGTGATCTGCCAGGACAGGCCCCAGCGGTCCTTGCACCAGCCGCAGGCGCTCTCCTGCCCGCCATTGCCGACGATGGCGTTCCAGTAGCGGTCGGTCTCCTCCTGGTCGTCGGTCGCGATCTGGAAGGAGAACGCCTCGCTGTGCCGGAAGGCGGGGCCGCCATTGAGGCCGATGCAGGCGATCCCGGCCACCGTGAAGGCGACCGTCAGCACGTCGCCCTTCTTGCCGGAGGGGTAGTCGGCCGGCGCGCGGAAGATGGCGCCGACTTCGCTGTCGGGAAAGGTCGCGGCGTAGAATCGGGCCGCCTCCTCCGCGTCCTTGTCGAACCAGAGGCAGATCGTGTTCTTCGACATGGGGGGATCCTCCGCGTCACGTCACCCCACAACGGGCGACCCTGCCGGCCGTTGCCGGGTTGGTTTCCAGCGGATGGACGAGCGGCGGCCGGCAGCGCCTAGCGCGCGGCCGGTTCCGCCGCCCCGCCGCCGCTGCGGCCGGCGACCATCCAGTAGACCAGGCCGGCGACCGCGCCGGTCAGGAACAGCAGCGTCAGGAGCTTCGTCTCGGTGGGGTTGGGTCCGTGGCCCCCGGCATGGCCGATCCAGGCGATGCCGGCGGTCAGCGCGCCCGAGACGCCCGCGTACCAGACGAAGGACCGCGCCCCGGCCAGTTCGCCCACCACCGCGGAGACCAGCGGCGGCAGGATCAGCAGGGCCGCCGTCAGCGTCCAGAACGCCACCGCCACCGCGATCCAGACGCGGTCCGGCGAGTCGGCGGAGGCGAGCGCGGCGATGGCGGCGAGGAAGCTGCCGAGGGTGAGGTCGGCCGCGAGTTCGCGCGTCGCCGGCACCATCAGGCCGCCGATGGCGAGGAACAGCGTGCCCGCGGACCAGGCGAGGACGAGGCCGACCAGCACGAGGAAAGCGCGGCGCATGGGGTCAGTCCTCGCTGGCGCCGATGAAGAGCCCCTCGGCCCCGATGCCGCTCTCGGCCATCAGCCGCGCGCGGGCGCGCAGCTTCTCGGTCTCGCTCTTGAGCTGGCCGCAGGCGGCCAGGATGTCGCGGCCGCGCGGCGTGCGCACCGGAGAGGCGTAGCCGGCGCGGAACACGACCTCCGAGAACGCCTCGATCTGGTCCCAGTCCGAGCAGGCGTAGCGGGTGCCGGGCCACGGGTTGAAGGGGATCAGGTTGATCTTCGCCGGGATGCCCCGGAGCAGCCGCACCAGCTCGCGCGCGTCGGCGAGGCTGTCGTTCACGCCCTTCAGCATCACGTACTCGAACGTGATGCGCCGCGCGTTCGACAGGCCCGGATAGTTCCGGCAGGCGTCGAGCAGGTCGCGGATGGGGTACTTCTTGTTGAGCGGCACGAGCTGGTCGCGCAGGTCGTCGCGCACCGCGTGGAGCGAGATGGCCAGCATCGTGCCGATCTCGTCGCCGGCACGGGGGATCTCGGGAACGACGCCGGAGGTCGAGAGCGTGATGCGGCGGCGCGACAGGGACAGGCCCTCGCCGTCCGTGATGACGCCGACCGCGTCGCGGACGTTCTCGAAATTGTAGAGCGGCTCGCCCATGCCCATCAGCACGACGTTGGACACCGCACGCTCGGCGTCCGGCACGAGGCCGTCGGTCGGGCGCACGCCGTCGGGCCAGTCGCCCAGCCGGTCACGGGCCACGATGAGCTGCGCGACGATCTCCGCCGAGGTCAGGTTGCGCACCAGCCGCTGCGTGCCCGTGTGGCAGAACGTGCAGGTCAGCGTGCAGCCAACCTGGGACGACACGCAGAGCGTGCCCCGGTCGCTCTCCGGGATGTAGACCGCCTCGATCTCGGCGCCCTTGTCGGACGGGCCGGTCGACGGCATGCGCAGCAGCCATTTCCGCGTTCCGTCGACCGACACCTGCTCCGACACGATCTGCGGGCGGTCGAGCGTGAAGGCGCGGTCGAGTTCGGCGCGCAGGCCCTTCCCGACGCTGGTCATCACGTCGAAGGACGTGGCGCCGCGGAAGTAGATCCAGTGCCAGAGCTGGCCGACCCGCATCCGGACGTCGCGCGGCGCGACGCCGAGGTCGGCGAGGGCGGCGCCCAGTTGCTCGCGCGTCATGCCGACGAGCGAGGGGCGCGCGGAAGCGGTTCCCGGAACGGGCGGCGAGGCCGACGGCGCCGCCTGGGGCGTCATGGGCTGGTCGAGATGGGTCATGGCGACTCGGATACGCTGGCGGCGGATTGCCGCATTCGGCGCGTCTCTACCACGTCGGCCGGGGCAATCCTATGGCAGGAGCCCTCAGGGGCATTCCTTGCGAACGCGGTCCAGCGCCTGGGCGAAGCCGGCCATGACGTAGCGGTCCGTCGACTCGTTGCCGCGGCGGGAGATGGCCTTGACCGTCAGGGACTGGCCGCGGCGCAGCGCCTCGACGAAGGCCGCATCCTCGGCCGCGTTCTTCAGCCAGGCCGCCGTGCCCTTGGCGATCAGCGCGAAGCTGGCATTGCCGATCGTGGCGCTGCCCTCGCTGTCGTCCTTGGCGGGGAATCCGAGGACCACGCTGACCTCGTTGCGCACGCCTTCGGCCGGGCGGGTCGAGACGAAAAGATAGCCCGGGTCGCGCGTCAGCGTCTTGGGCAGGCGCTCGCGCGGCTGGGCGAGCACGTAGCAGACCTTGCCCTTGCCCGTTTCGGACGCGTAGGCGCCCCAGTCGTTGAACTTGCCCAGTTCGATCGGCCGGCCGGCCGCGGGCGCCGCCGCGGCGGCGGCTGCCGCCGGCTTGGCCGGGGTGGCGGGCCGGGCGGGCGTGGCCGCCCCGGCGGGGGTCGCCGGCTTCGGCGCGGTCGCGGCGGGGCGGGGTGCCGTCGCCGCGGGAGCCGTGGCGGGCTTTGGCGGCGTGGTTGCCGGCCGGGCAGGCGTCGCCGTGCCCGGCTGGGCCGCTGTGGGGGCGGCCGGGCGCGGCGGCGTCGTCTGGGCCTGCGCGGAAACGCCGGCTGCGGTCACGAGGAAGCCAAGCGCCAGAACGGCGCGGGCGGATCCACGGAGAAGGGCGACGGTTCGAATCATGGGCTGCATGTTAGCGCGCCCTTTGGCATAAGCCATCCGGATGGGGAAGCGGAAGCGTGGTCGATCACGTTTTGACCAGTTTCTGGCGGCTTCACGCAGGGGTTGTTTCGCATTGCGGCAAAGCATGGCAACATAAGTCGGGGTCGGCGTCGATCGAGACCCCGGGCGCGTACCGGCCAGCACCAGCCGCGCCGCACCTTTCCTGCAGCGCGGACCATGGGGAACCGGTTGACGTCTCACGCAGACCTTGCGGCGCTCGTCGACGCGGTGGCCCGTCACCGCGACCGGGCGGCGTTTGCCCGGCTGTTCGACCATTTCGTCCCCAGGCTGTCGGCCTATCTCCAGCGCCTCGGCACCGAGGCGACGCTGGCCGAGGAGCTGACGCAGGAGGTCATGGTCACGCTCTGGCGCAAGGCGGACCAGTTCGATCCCGCGAAATCCTCGGTGCCGACCTGGCTTTACCGCATCGCGCGCAACCGCAGGATCGACAATCTTCGCAGGGACCGGCTGGACTTCGTCGATCCCCTCGAGCCGACCCATGACGTCGGCGAGGATCCCGAGGCGGACCGCATGCTGGATCTCCAGCAGCGCGAGGAACGCCTGCGCACCGCCATGGAATCGCTTCCGCCGGAGCAGCTGACGCTCGTTCGGCTCGCCTTCTTCGAGGGCCTGTCCCACAGCGAGATCGCCGAGCGCGCCAGCCTGCCGCTGGGGACGGTCAAGTCGCGCATCCGGCTCGCCTTCACCCGTCTGCGCCGCCAGCTCGAGGCGGACGGCGTGGTCGAGGCCGGCTGAGGCCGCGCCGTGCGCGCCGTCCTGTGCACGGCCCACGGGCCGCCCGAGACGCTTGCGGTCGCAGAGATCCCCGATCCCGTGGCGGGCCCCGGCGAGGTCGTGGTCGACATCGCCTGCGCGGCGCTGAACTTCTTCGACAGCCTCATCATCGAGAACCGCTACCAGTTCAAGCCGGCGCTGCCCTTCTCGCCGGGGGCCGAATGCGCCGGGACCGTCTCGGCGCTCGGCCCGGGCGTCGATCCGGGCTGGCTCGGCCGCCGGGTCGCCGCCTATGTCGGCTGGGGGGCCTGCCGGGAAAAGATCGCCGTCGCCGTGGAGAAGCTCGTGCCCGTTCCCGACGGCCTCGCGGACGAGGTCGCGGCCGGACTGATGGTCACCTACGGCACCTCGCTGCACGCCCTGAGGAACCGCGCCGCCCTCAAGCCGGGCGAGACGCTGGCCGTGCTCGGCGCGGCCGGCGGCGTCGGGCTCGCGGCAGTCGAGATCGGGCACCTGATGGGCGCGCGGGTCATCGCCTGCGCCTCGTCCGCCGACAAGCTCGCGGTCGCCCGCGAGCACGGCGCCGACGAACTGGTGGACTACGGCGCGTCCGACCTGAAGGAGAGCCTGCGCCGGCTCACCGGCGGGCAGGGCGTCGACGTCATCTACGATCCCGTCGGCGGGGCCTTGTCCGAGACCGCGCTGCGCGCCATCGCGTGGAAGGGGCGCTTCCTCGTCGTCGGCTTTGCGGCCGGCGACATTCCGAAGATCCCGCTCAACCTCGCGCTGCTGAAGGGCTGCGACATCCTCGGCGTGTTCTGGGGCGCCTTCGCCGACCGCGAGCCGGCCGAGCACGCCGCGAATGTGGCGACGCTGTTCGGCTGGGCTGCGGACGGCCGCATCGCGCAGGGCCCCGTCCATGTGCTGCCGCTGGAGCGCACCGGGGAAGCGATCCGCATGATCGCGGAGCGACGGGCGACGGGGAAGGTCGTCGTCAGGACTTGACGAGCGGGCCGTCCAGCGTCTCGCGCGCCCGCTCCCGGTGGTCCGGGCGGATCGAGCGCGCCACCGCCGCGACGGCGGCGGTGATCACCGCCGCGTCGTCGGAGAATCCGATCAGCGGGAGAATGTCGGGCACCAGGTCCGCCGGCATGACGAAATAGGCGAGCGCGCCCACCAGCACGAGCTTCACCTTGCGGTCCGTCGCCGGGTCGGTCGCGCAGAACCACGCCGCCAGCGCATCCTCGGCGAACGGGATGCGGCGACCCACCTTGCGCAGCAGCGCGAAGAGGTCCGAACCCACCTTCTCCTCGTCCCGGGCGGCCCGACGCATCGCGTCGATTTCGTCCTGGCTGAAGGTCGAGCGAAACAGGTCGTCTGCCATGTCACCGTTCCGGCGTGTGATACATCCACACAACATGGCCCTTCCGACGGGCGGCGCAAGGGCGACGCCGGGGGCGGATGCCGGCCGGCGGCTCCGGACGCCGCTCCCGAGGGCCGGACACCGGATCTCCGGGAAAATATATTTTCCGCGGAAGCGGCCGGATCAGGTGCCGGCGGCGAAGCCGTCCATGGCCCTGGCGAGCGTCACGTCGAGCTCCGTCAGGCCGCCGGCGTCGTGCGTGCTGAGCACGACATCGACCGTCCGGTACACGTTGCTCCACTCGGGGTGGTGATCGAGCTTTTCCGCAACCATGGCCGTCCGGGTCATGAAGGCGAACGCCTCGTTGAAGTCGCGGAACACGAAACGTCTGGCGATCGCATCCCTGCCGTCTGGCTTCGACCAGCCCGGGAGACTGGCGAGGACTTCGGCGACTTCTGGCGGCGAAAGGCGCGTCGGCATGGTCTTCTCCCTGTGCGCGGCCGGCCGGCTCAGGACGCCAGCGGGTAGGCCGCCTCCACCACATAGGGCCCGCCCCCCACCGAGGCACGGGAGGAAAACAGGACAAATCGGTCCGCCTTGAAGCTTCGCCGCAGGAAATGGCCCCGATTCGACAGGAATTCCGCGACGTGCCAGGCCGAAGTGTCCCGCAGCCGCGCCAGCGTGATGTGCGGCACGAACTTCCGCTTCTCCGCCGGCAGCCCGACGCGCCGCACCAGCCGCTCCTGCTCCGCCTGCATCTCCGCGAGCTGGCTCGACGGAGCGATCCGCGCGACCAGCGCGCGCGGCTTGTCGCCGCCGAAAACGTCGAGACTTCCGAGGGTTAGCGTCACCGGTGGGCGGCGGACCGTGGCCAGCATCATGGCCAGTTCGCGCGCCGTGCCCTCGTCGATGTCGCCGAGAAAGCGCAGCGTGACGTGGTAGTCCTGCGGCTCGATCCAGCGCGCCCCGAGGATCCCGCCCCGCATCAGGGCAAGACCATCCGCCACATCGGGAGGGACCTCGAGTCCCGTGAACAGGCGAGGCATCCGCTCCTCCCGCTCGCAGAGGCGCCATGCCGCGAAAGAGGTCGCGATCCCCTCTCCCGGCAGGCTTTACCGACGGATCATGCGATCCGGGTGTCCGATTCTCAACCCCGCTGCGGTGCAGCACCACCCCTCACGGGGCGGGATTGCTGTGCAGCTGGTGAACCGCGTCGAGCCGCTCCTCGAGGTCCGGCGTGATCGCGACATCGACCGACCCGATGGCGGTCTCGAGTTGCGCCATGGAGGTGGCACCGATGATGCTCGACGTGAGAAACGGTCGCGAATTGACGAAAGCCAGCGCCATCTGCACCGGATCGAGCCCGAAATCGCGCGCAACCTCCAGATAAGCCCGGATCGCCTCGTCCGTGCCCGGCTTCTCGTAGCGCTGGCCCCGGTTGAACAGCGTGGTGCGCGCCCCGGCGGGGCGGGCGCCGTCGAGATATTTGCCGGACAGGTAGCCCTGCGCGATCGGCGAATAGGCCAGCAGCCCCACGTCCTCGCGCATCCCCACCTCGGCCAGCGCGACCTCGTAGGTGCGGTTGAGCAGGTTGTAGGCGTTCTGCACCGACACGACCCGCGGCAGCCCCTTCGCTTCGGACAGCGCGAGGAATTTCATCGTGCCCCAGGCGCTCTCGTTGGACAGGCCCACATGGCGGACCTTGCCCGCCTTCACGAAGTCGCCAAGGACCTCGAGAATCTGCTCGATCGGGTTTTCCGGGCCGCGATATTCGGCGGCGCGGAACACCGTCGGATTGGCCCCCCACGGCACCGCCCGGTCCGGCCAGTGAAGCTGGTACAGGTCGATATAGTCCGTCTGGAGCCGCTTCAGCGACTTGTCCAGCGCCTCCGTCATCTGCGCCCGGTTGAGCTCGCCGGGAATTCCGCCGTCGCGGAACCACGCCATGGCCGTGCGACCGACGACCTTCGAGGCGATGATGACCCGGTCCCGGCGCCCGCGCGCCTTGAGCCACGTGCCGATGATGCGCTCGGTCGACCCCTGCGTCTCGGCTTTCGGCGGAATCGAGTAGAGTTCGGCCGTGTCGAAGAAGTTGACGCCCCGGTCGATGGCAAGATCCATCTGGTCGTGCCCCTCAGCCTCCGTATTCTGCTGGCCGTAGGTCATCGTGCCGAGGCAGATCAGGCTGACATCGAGGCCGGTGCGGCCGAGTTTGCGGAATTGCATGAGAGGGGCTCCGGGGGAATGACGATCCGTGCGGGATTGGCGCCCTTCAAACCATGACCTGCGCCGCAGGGCCAGCCCGAAAGCGGAATGGCGGATGTGCAGGCGCAGGCATCCGGGGCCGGGAGGCCCAAGCCCGTCTTCATGCGGCCGGACGCGGGCGGCGAGCCTTCAGGCCTTCGGCTTCAGCGTGGCCAGAAAGGCTTCCACGGACGGAAGGATCCGCTCCACGATGACCTTCACGCCTTCGGCCGTCGGGTGGATCCCGTCGCGCAGATTGAGGCGCGGAATCCCTGCGACGCCGTCCAGGAAGAACGGATACAGCGGCACGCCGTATTGCCTCGAAAGGTCCGGAAAGATCGAATCGAACGCTGCGGCATACTCCGCACCCATGTTCCGCGGCGCCAGCATGCCGGCGAGCATCACGGCGATCCCCCGCGCCTGAAGGCGCTCGACGATCGTTGACAGCGTCTTGCGCGTGAAGGCCGGATCGACGCCGCGCAGCGCGTCGTTGGCGCCCAGTTCCACGATGACGGCGTGGGTGCCGTCGGGCACCGACCAGTCAAGCCGATCAAGTCCTTGTGAACTGGTGTCCCCGGACACGCCGGCATTGACGATGTCGATCCGGTGGCCCCGCGACCGGAGAGCCGCCTGCAATTGCTCCGGAAAGGCCGCTCCGGACGGCAATTGATAGCCTGCGGACAGGCTGTCGCCCAGGACCACGAGTTGGATCGGGCCCGTCGCGGCCCGCGCGCCGGTCATCGTCCCGAAGATCGCGGCGGCCAGCAGGGCGATGGCGACGCGCCGATCCGGGCCGTGGCAATCGGCATTCTGGACCTGACGACAATCGTCCCCATATGACATTCCACAATTCCGGGCGATTTGGATGGTCTTGCGATCGGACATGGGCCCTCACATCGGTGCAGGCGGACGGATGGTCAAGGCTATCGAGCTAAAGGACGTCGATCTCAGCCTCGGGCGAGGTGCCGCCCGGGTTCACATCCTCAAGGGCGTGTCGCTGACCGTCGAACGCGGCGAGGCTGTCGGTCTGGTCGGACCGTCCGGTTCCGGCAAGTCGACCCTGCTGATGACGCTCGCCGGGCTCGAACGGCCCGACGGTGGCATCGTGCGGATCGACGGCGAGGATCTTTCTCCGATGGACGAGGATGCCCTTGCGCGGTTTCGTGGTCGGCGCATCGGCATCGTCTTCCAGTCCTTCCACCTGCTGCCCACGATGAGCGCGCTGGAGAACGTTGCGATCCCGCTCGAGCTCGCCGGGATCCCCGACGCGCATGACCGCGCAGCCGCCGAACTGGCGGCGGTTGGCCTGGGTCAACGGCTGTCCCACTTCCCGGCACAGCTTTCCGGCGGCGAACAACAGCGCGTCGCCCTCGCCCGGGCCCTGGCGCCGGGGCCGGCGATCATCGTCGCCGACGAACCGACCGGAAATCTCGACGAGAAGACCGGCGGGCAGATCGTCGACCTCCTGTTCCAGATGAAACGCGAGCGCGGGACGACACTCGTGCTCGTCACCCACGACCGCGGCCTCGCGGAACGCTGCGACCGCATGATCACGCTGCGATCGGGCCGGATCGTCTCGGCGGAAGAGCGGGTCGCCGCGGCATGACCCTCGCCCTCGACAGACCTGCCGTCGACCGCAAGGCCGACGCCACCGTCCTTCTGACACTCAAGTTCGCAGGCAGGAACCTGCGCCACGGGATACGCGGCTTCGGCATCTTCCTCGCCTGTATCGCGCTCGGTGTCGCCTCCATCGCCGGAGTGGGATCCGTCGCACGGTCGCTCACGGACGGGCTCGCCTCCCAAGGGAGGCTGATTCTCGGCGGCGACGTCGCGGCCAGCCTTCTGCAGCGCGAGGCCACGGCGGAGGAACTCGCCGTCCTGAAGCGCTTCGGCACGGTGTCATCCACGGCGACGATGCGCGCCATGGTGCGCACTCCGGGCGGAGATTCGTCCCTGGTCGAGCCCAAGGCGGTCGATTCCGCCTATCCGACGATCGGGACGGTGGGTCTCGATCCGCCGGGTCCGCTCGCCGGCGCACTGGCAAAGCGTCCGGATGCCTATGGCGCCGTGGCCGACGCCGCGCTCTTCTCGCGGCTCGGCCTGAAGGTGGGCGACACGGTCCGTCTGGGCGAGGCGACGCTCGTCCTCAACGCCGTGCTCGAGTCCGAGCCCGACAAGGTCTCCGCAGGCATCGCCTTCGGCCCGCGCCTCCTGCTCAGCCAGGATGCTTTGCGCGCATCCGGCCTGATCGGGCCGGGAAGTCTCGTCCGGTGGAACTATCGCGTCATCCTGACGGGCAACGCCGATGACCGGAGACTGCAGGAGTTCTCGGACACGCTTGTGCGCGAGTTGCCCTCGTCCGGGTTCGAAACGCGCTCGCGCGTCAACGCTGCGCCGCAGTTCCAGCGGAACCTGGAGCGATTCACCCAGTTCCTGACGCTGGTTGGCCTCGCTGCGCTGGTGGTGGGCGGCGTCGGCGTCGCGAACGCCGTCGCGGCCTATGTGGATCGCCGGCGCTCCTCGCTCGCGACGTTGAAGAGCCTCGGCGCGACGGGCAGCCATGTGTTCGCGATCGCGCTCGTCGAGGTGATGGCGCTGTCGGGGCTCGGCGTTCTCATCGGGCTCGCTGGCGCGGTCGTTCTTCCTTTCGCCATCGCCGGCACCCTCGGGCACCTTCTGCCAGTGCCGCTGGAGCCGCATGTCTACCCGCGCGAACTGGGCCTCGGCGCCCTCTACGGCCTCCTGACCGCCCTCGCCTTCTCGCTGTGGCCGCTGGGGAGAGTTCACGACATCCCGGTGTCGGCGCTCTTTCGCGACGGGGTCGACCCGGGCGCGTCGCGGCCGCGCTGGCGCTACGTCATCCTGACGGCGCTGGCCGTCGGAGCGCTGGCCGGCAGCGCCATCCTGTTTTCGTACGAGCGGCGCATCGCCATCGCCGCGGTGGTCGGCACGGCCGGAGCCTTCGTCCTGCTGCGGCTCGTGGGCTCGGCCATGATGTGGGCGGCTGCGAGGCTGCCGCGGCCCAAGTCGACCGAGTTGCGACTGGCGGTCACGAATATTCACCGCCCCGGCGCGCCGACTCCCTCGCTGGTGCTCTCGCTCGGTCTCGGCGTAACGCTGCTGGTGACGCTGGCCCTCATCGACGGGACGATCCGCGATCAGCTTGCCCGGTCGCTGCCGGAACGGGCGCCGAGCTTCTTTTTCCTCGACGTCCCCAGCCGCGAGGTCGAGCGCTTCGACGCGTTCCTCGCACGCCATGCAGAGGGAGCGACGATCCAGCGCGTCCCGATGATGCGCGGGAGGCTGGCGGCGCTCAACGGCGTCCGCGCCTCGGAAGTGAAGGCCGCGGAGAATGCCCAGTGGGTGCTCGACGGCGACCGGGGGCTGACATTCTCCGCGACCATGCCCGAGGGATCGAAGCTGACAGCCGGAGAGTGGTGGCCCGCGGACCATCGCGGCGAGCGCCTCGTCTCGTTCGATGCGGAACTGGGACAAGGCCTCAACCTCAAGCTGGGCGACACCGTCACCGTGAACGTGCTGGGCCGCGACATCACGGCGCGGATCGCCAACTTCCGCCGTGTGGAATGGCAAAGCCTCGGGATCAATTTCGTGATGGTGTTCTCGCCGAACACCTTCGCCGGCGCACCGCACACAAACCTCGCCACCGTGACGTTTCCCGGCGGCGCAACGACCGCGCGCGAGGCGGAGATCCTGGCGGCGGCCGGCCGCGAGTTCCCGAATGTGACGAGCGTCAGGGTCAAGGACGCACTCGAAGCGGTGAACGATGTGGTGGCCAAACTCGCCATGGCCATTCGCGGCGCCAGTTCGGTGGCGATCCTTGCCAGCATCCTCGTGCTGGCCGGTGCGCTCGCCGCGGGCCACCGCTCGCGCGTCTACGATGCCGTCGTGATGAAGACGCTGGGAGCGACGCGGGGCCGGCTGCTGAAGTCCTATGTCCTTGAATACGGATTGATCGGACTGGCAACGGCAGTGTTCGGCGCGTTGGCGGGCGGTTTCGCCGCATGGTGGGTGCTGACGACGGTCATGAAGCTGGGGTTTTCGCTCGAGATCGGCGGTGCGCTGGCGGTTTCCGGCGGCGCCGTTGCCATCACGGTGATCCTGGGTCTCATCGGAACTTGGCGAATCCTCGGCCAAAAGCCCGCGCCATATCTACGGAACCTGTAAGTGTAATTCATATCCCTTTCAGAATAATCGCAGCCGAACTTCGCTTTACACGTTCGATTGGCACTGACTTCGGCTTCTCGTGCCAGCGAAGTTCTCGCTGCCCCTTGTTTTTGAAACGGGACCCACTCATATTCCTTGCATCGTCGGTTCCCCCGGCGGCAAGTTTTTGAATCCGCTCTTCGAGAGGACTCACATGTCGAACTACGATCGCAACGCTTCAGCGCCGTTCGGCACGGGCTACTCCCGTGTTGGCGCCGCCGAGTACGATATGGGCCTTCGGTCCTATATGCTCGGCATCTACAATCACATGACGCTGGCGCTGGCGATCTCGGCGCTCGTCGCGCTCGGCGCGTTCCAGCTGTCTGTGACAACGGATCCCTCTGCCGCAGCCGCGCGCATGGGGAGCATCTACCTCACCGGGTTCGGCGCGGCCCTCTACGGCAGCCCGCTGAAGTGGGTGGTGATGCTTGCTCCGCTGGCCTTCGTGTTCTTCCTGTCGTTCCGTTTCGACAGGATGAGCTACTCCTCGCTGCTGACGACCTTCTGGGCGTTCGCGGCGGTGATGGGCCTGTCTCTCGGCTCGATCTTCCTGGTGTTCAAGGTCGGCAGCATCGTCCAGACGCTGTTCATCACGGCGGCCGCCTTCGGCAGCCTGTCGCTGATCGGCTACACCACCAAGAAGAACCTGTCCGGCATGGGCTCGTTCCTCATGATGGGCCTGATCGGCCTCGTGCTGGCGAGCCTCGTCAACCTGTTCTTCCAGAGCGGTGCTCTGCAGTTCGCCCTCAACGTCGTCGGCATCCTGATCTTCGCCGGCCTGACCGCGTGGGATACGCAGCGCCTGAAGAACGAGTACGACGTCGTTGCCGGCGACCAGGAACTGGCTGGCAAAGCTTCGGTGATGGGCGCTCTCTCGCTCTACCTGAACTTCATCAACATGTTCCAGATGCTGCTGTCGCTCGTCGGCCAGCG
>CAZJCW010000100.1:0-14271 GCA_964544365.1 uncultured Alsobacter sp. | reverse complement strand
GGTCGGATCGGGACGAGGGAACGGCCGGTTGATTTCCGGACGACCGGCGTGCGAGCGTCCGCGCTTCCCGGGAGAACGACCATGGACCTTCTCACCCGATCCGCGACCGAGATCCTGGCAGCGCTCGGGCGGCGCGAGGTTTCGGCGACGGACCTGATCGAGGCGACGCTGGCGCGGATCGAGGCGGTGAATCCGCGTCTCAACGCGGTGGTGGCGCGGGACGCGGACGCGGCGCGGGCGGCGGCGCGGACGAGCGACGAGCGACGGTCGAAAGGGCTCGACGGGCTCCTGGAAGGCCTGCCGATGACCATCAAGGACGCCTATGACGTGGCCGGCATCGCCAGCACGGCCGGCGCGCCGTCTTGGCGCGAGCGCGTGCCGGAGGCCGACGCGGTGCCGGTAGCCCGGCTGCGGGCGGCGGGGGCGGTCATTCTCGGCAAGACGAACGTTCCGCCATGGTCGGGCGACTGGATCGCCGAGAACCCGCACTACGGGCGCACCAACAATCCGTGGAACGTCGGCCACAGCCCCGGCGGGTCGTCCGGCGGCGCGGTCGCGGCGCTGGCGACGGGAATGACGGCGCTCGAACTCGGCTCCGACCTCGGCGGTTCGATCCGCTGGCCGGCGCACGCGACGGGCGTGTTCGGCCTCAAGCCGACCTGGGGGCTGGTGTCGATGCGCGGCCACCGGCCGCCGCCGCCCGGCATCGACGTGGAGGCCGACCTCGCCGTGGCCGGGCCCCTCGCCCGCTCCGCCCGCGACCTCGACCTGATGCTCAGCGTGATCGCCGGCCCGCCGGCGCTGGACGGGGTGCGGCCGGTGATCGATGCGCCGCGCCGGGCGACGGCGAAGGGGCTGCGCGTCGCGGTGTGGGCCTCCGATGCGTTCGCGCCGGTCGACCACGCGGTGGTGACCGGCGTCCGGCGCGCGGCGGCGCTGCTGGCCGGCGCGGGCGCGGATGTCGACGAGGAGGCCCGGCCGAGCTTCGGCTTCCGGGAGGCGTTCGAGGTCTACGCACTGCTGAACCACGCCATCGTCGCCGCCGGCCTGCCGGACAAGGTGCGCGCCCGGCTCGTCGAGGAAGCGGCCTCCTATGCGCCGGACGACATCTCGCACCGGGCCCTCCAGACCCGCGCGGCACGGATGGACGCGACGATGTTTCGCAGCCTGCAGGACAGGCGGGCCGCGCTGAAGCGGGCGTGGGGAACGTTCTTCGAGCGCTTCGACGCGGTGCTGATGCCGCCGGCCCCGGTGCCGGCGGTGCCCCACCCGACCGTCGCGGACGTTCAGGCGCGCCGCCTCGTCGTGGACGGGGTCGAGAGGCCGTGGTTCGACATGCTGCACTGGTCGGGCCTTGCGACGGTGGCTCACCTTCCCGCCGCCGTCGCTCCGGTGATGCTGACCGACGCGGGCCTGCCGACGGGGGTGCAGATCGTCGCCGCCGAAGGGGCCGACCGGACGGCGACCGCCGTCGCCGGGATGCTGGAGGCGCTCGGCTGCACCTATCGCAGGCCGCCGGGGCTGGACTAGACCCCGGCCGGGGAATGCCGTGCGCGCGGGCATGGCCGCCCCGCGTTTGCGGACGCGCTGCCGCATTTGACGCCACGAGCGCGCCCCCTACACTGCGCGCTCCGACAACCCCAGGTGCAGACGGCTCCCATGCTCACGAACCTCCAGACCCGCGACGTCGAGACGCTGATCCACCCCTACACGAACCTGCACGCGATCCGGTCGACCGGGCCGCTGGTGCTGGAGAGCGGCAAGGGGATCTGGGTCCACGACACCGAGGGCAAGGCCTACATCGAGGGCATGGCCGGCCTGTGGTGCACGGCGCTCGGCTACGGCAACGAGGAGCTCGTCGAGACCGCCCGCGAACAGATGATGAAGCTGCCCTTCACGCATCTGTTCGGCGGCAAGAGCCACGACCCGGCCATCGAGCTCGCCGAGAAGCTCAAGGAAATGGCACCGATGCAGGTGTCGAAGGTGTTCTTCGGCTGCTCGGGCTCGGACGCCAACGACACGCAGATCAAGCTCATCTGGTACTACAACAACGCCATCGGGCGGCCGCAGAAGAAGAAGATCATCGCCCGCCTGAAGGGCTACCACGGCGTCACCATCGCATCGGCGTCGCTGACGGGCCTGCCGAACAACCACATCGACTTCGACCTTCCGCTGCCGGGCATCCTGCACGTCTCCTGCCCGCACCACTACCGCTTCGGACTGCCGGGCGAGACGGAGGAGGAGTTCGCGACGCGGCTGGCGGCGGAACTCGAGGAGATGATCCTGCGCGAGGGGCCCGACACGGTCGCGGCCTTCATCGCGGAGCCCGTCGGCGGGGCCGGCGGCGTGACGGTTCCGCCGCGCACCTACTACGAGAAGATCCAGGCCGTCCTCGACAAGTACGACGTGCTGCTGATCGCCGACGAGGTGATCTGCGGCTTCGGCCGGCTCGGCACGCCGTTCGGTTCGACCGCCATGAACATGCGGCCTGACACGATGACGCTCGCCAAGGCGATCACCTCCGCCTACTTCCCCGTCTCCGCCGTTCTCATCCCCGAGAAGATGTATGCGGCGATGATCGACGAGAGCAAGAAGATCGGCGTCTTCGCCCATGGCTACACCTATTCCGGCCACCCGGTCGGCGCCGCCATCGGCGTGAAGACGCTGGAAATCTATGCCCGCGACAAGATCTTCGAGAAGGCGGCGGCGAAGATCCCGGCCTTCTGGAAGCGGCTCGACACCTTGCGCGACCACCCGCTCGTCGGCGAGGTGCGCGGCAAGGGCCTGGTGGCCGGGCTCGAGCTCGTGGCCGACAAGGCGACGAAGCGCGCCTTCGACGCCAAGGCGGGCGTCGGCGCCAAGGCGACCATGATGCTGCAGGACGAGGGACTGATCGTCCGCAACCTCGGCGACACGATCGCCGTCTGCCCTCCCCTGATCATCAGCGAGGAGGAGATCGAGGACCTGTTCGATCGCCTGACGCGCGGACTCGACCGGACCGAAGCGCTGGTTCGCGAACACAGCCTGCGCGGCTGACCGCGCTCCGCGACGTGAAAATGCACCCGGACTGTGCGATTGCGCACATTCCGGGCATTTCATTGCGGTTCACATCTCGTTCACCGTATTCGCGCTCTTATATGAGCGTTCGGCGGCTTCCAGCGAAGCGAGGGGAGTCGCCACGGTTTCTCCGCGAAGAGGTCAAGCTCCCGCTGGAAACCGGAACGAGATCAACGTCGTCCGGCGCCGCGGTGGCGCCCGGACCCCACAGAGGAAACAGATCATGTCCGCCGATGGTCGAGCGACACGCCCGAACCACCAGAGCCAGCAGCTCCAGCAGTCCGCCTCGATCCCGGACGATGCTGCCGTGAATCCCTTCCGCACCATCGGCATTCCGGCTGTCGCCGCGGCCGCCGACCAGCTGCGCCGGCGCGCCCAGCAGGAAAAGGCCGCCCGCCCGGCGCCCCAGCTTCCGCCAGGCGTCAAGGACTACGAGGACGCCTGAGCGCGGCCTCGCCATCGCCCGGGCCGATCGCCGGGACAGCTTCCAGACCCCCGCCATGCGGGGGTTTTTTGCATCCGTGCATCGCGGGGACGGGGCCGCACGGCGGGATGGCCGAGACGGCGACGACATCGGCCGACCGGCGTGGGGGCCCGAGGGCGCCGCCTGCATGGCGGTCCGGTCGGCAGCCAGCGCCGGGCGCGCGCCCCCTCCCCGTCCGGGACAGCGACGGGACGGCAGGCGACGCCAGGGCTCTCGACAGGCGCGGCTTTCCGGCCCATGAGGTGGCGATGGACCCGGAGGAGATGATCCGGGCCCGGCCGATGGACGCCGCCAGCGCCGCCCCCGACGCAAGGAACCAGCCCCGATGACCCGCAGGATCGTGCCGGCCAGGACGCTCGAGGCGCGCGTGACGACGCTGATGATCGCCGACGGCGACGGGTTCGAGACGCGGCCGGTCGACAGCGCAACGGTGGATTTCGAGGGCTTCGTGCTGGACGGCCTTCGCGGCGAGCGGCACCGCGGGCTTGCGCGCAAGGCGGATGCGCGGGTGCCGTGGTTCCCGCGGGGAACCCCGATCCGCAACAGCCGACACGTCTCGATCGTCGCGGCGGACGAACTGGCGGCCATCGCGGCGGCGCTGGGCATTCCCGTTGTCGATCCCGCGTGGCTGGGCGCCAATCTCGTGGTCGAGGGCGTCGCCGACCTCTCGATGCTGCCGCGCGGCACGCGGCTCTTCTTTCCCGGCTTCGCCACCCTCGCCGTGGAGGACCAGAACGCGCCCTGCCGCGGACCGGGCAAGGCCATCGCCGCGCGGCATCCGGACCGGCCCGGGCTCGATCTCGACTTCGTCAAGGTCGCCAAGCGGCTGCGCGGGCTGGTGGCGTGGGTCGAACGGCCCGGCACGATGCGCGCCGGGGACACGGTGTCGCTGCGGCTGCCGGAGCAGTGGGTGTACTGAGCGCGGGCTGCGCGGCCGGACGCTCGCGTCAGCGTTTCAGGAAGGCCTCGAAGGCGGCCTTCGCCTCCGGCGATTCGAGCATCCGGGCGAAGACGGCGAACTCGCGCGCCATGGCTTCCATCACCTCCTCGCGGCCGTGCCGCAGCAGGCGGCGGGTCTCGGCGACGGCCCGGCGCGGCTTGCGGGCGAGCGCCTGCGCGGCGGCGCCCGCGGTCTCCTCGAGACGGTCCGCCGGCACGACGGCGCCGACGAGGCCCCAGTCGAGCGCGGTGGCGGCGTCGATGGCCTCCCCCATCAGCAGGAGACGCGAGGCGCGCGCCGGCCCGACCAGCGCCGGGAGCAGGAGGCTCGACGCCGCCTCCGGCACGAGGCCGAGGTCGACGAAGGGCGTCCGGAAGACCGCGTCGGGAGCGGCATAGACCATGTCGCAATGCAGCAGCATGGTCGTGCCCACGCCGATGGCCATGCCGGAAACGGCCGCCACGACCGGCTTTTCCGCCATCGCCAGTGCATCGAGGAAGCGCTTGACCGGCGCATCCGCGCCGGTGGGGGGCGAGCGCAGGAAATCACCGATGTCGTTGCCCGCGGTGAACACGCCGCCGGCGCCCCGGACCAGAACGGCGCCCACGGCCTCGTCACGCCAGGCGCCGAGCAGGGCATCGGCGAGGGCCGCGTAGAGCGCAGCCGTAAAGGCGTTCTTCTTGGCGGGGCGGTCGATCAGGATGTCGCGGACGCCGTTCGCGTCCGTGACCACGATCCGCCCGGCCTGAGCCGGATCCTGCGCCGTCATTCGCACACCTCCCCGTATCGTCCGCGACGGTGAGCATAGCCCGTGCCCCGGCGACACTCCATGCGCCGCGCGCTCCGCGTCATGCGCATCTGCGGGAACCCAACGATCGCGCGTCGCGTTATTGTTCGGTTCGGAGTCCGATTCCGCGATGGGCGGGAACGGGCGGGGGTTTCGAGTTGATTGCCACACCCGGGTTCAGACTGGCGTCCAGCTACGTGGTCGAGGAGGTTCCGCTGCCCGCGCCGGAACTCGAGGTCATGCGCGCGGACTGGGAACGGCTGCGGGCGGACGGACTGCCGTCGCTGCGCGACGTCGACCCCTATCGCATCCAGGTGACGCCGGGGCGGGTCCATCTGGTGGCCGTGGAGAGCGGCCCGCGCTACCGGTTCCTGCACTACGGGGCGCGCGTCACCAATCCGGACGCCCGCGACATGACGGGGCAGACGACGGACGACTACGACGACAAGGCGTTCGGCCGCGTGGTCACGGCCCATTACGGCGAGGCCGTCGCGGCGCGACGCCCGATGTGCCGCGCGCTGCGGGCCCTGTGGCGGGACGAGGCCTACGACTATGTGCGCCTCGTGGCGCCCTTCGCGCTGGACGACGAGGACACGGTGGCCTTCCTGCTGGTGGCGACCCACCGGGTGGCGGTCCCCGAAAGCCTCGACCGCGTCCGGGAACGGACCGAGCCGGAGACGCTGCGGGCCGCCGTGGAGCGGACGCGCCGGCTGGCGCGGGAGTTCGGCAGCGATCCCGCCCATGTGGCGCTGGAGGGTCTCGCGGCGGCCGCGGCCCTGCATTTCGCGGAAGCGACGGCCGCGGCCACGGGCCGGCGCTCGAACGCCTGACGGCTCCCGCTCAGAAGCGCTCGCCGCGAATGACCTCGCAGTCCGAGATCGAGACGAGGCCGACCTGCCGGGAGACCAGCCCGTAGACCGTGTCCAGAACGGTGTCGACGCGGGCCGCGTCGACGATGCACAGCACGCAGACCATTCCCGCCTCGCCGACCGACCCCTCGGCGGACCACGGCCCGTCGCGCCCGCTTCCGGCCAGCACCGGCAGGACGGTGTAGCCCCCGACGCCGGCCGCGTCGAACCTCTCGGCGAGGCGGCGCAGGAGGGGCGCCTCGATGACGATCTCGATCCGCTTCTTCGGGTGGGTCTGCATGGCGCGCTCCGGGTGCGGGATCAGGCGGCGATTCGCTGGGCGACGGCAATCGCCAGCGGAATGCCCGCGGTGAGGTTGAAGGGGAAGGTCACGCCGAGCGACAGCGTCAGCGCGATGGAGGGATTGGCCTCCGGCAGCGCGAGCCGCATGGCGGCGGGGACGGCGATGTAGGAGGCGGAGGCCCCGAGCACGGCGAACAGGGCCGTTCCTCCCGGCGAGAGGCCGACGGCGAGCGACATCAGCGCCGCCGATGCGCCGCCGATGAGCGGCATCAGGATGCCGAAGGCGATCACCGGCGGCTTCAGGTAGCGCCGGCCGTTGGCCAGGCCCCGCCCGGCGACGAGGCCCATGTCGAGCAGGAAAAGGCAGAGGAACCCGGCGAAGGGATCGACGATGAAGGGCTTCAGCGTCGCAAGGCCTTTCTCGCCGGTCAGGATGCCGATGGCGAAGGCGCCGAGCAGGACGACCACCGAGCCGTTGAGCGCGACCTCGCGGAACAGGCCGTGCTCGCCGGCCCCCTTCCCCGCCGTGCCGCCCGACCCCCGCCGCGCCAGAAGGAGCGCGGTGAGGATGGCCGGGGTCTCCATGGCGGCGGCGACGGCGACGAGCCACCCCTCGTAGGGCATGGCAAGGCGCGTGAGGGCGCCCGTCGCCGCGACGAAGGTGACGATGGAGATCGAACCGTAGTGTCCGGCCACGGCGGCGGCATCGACCGCGCTCAGGTTCGAGATCGCCCGCAGCAGGGCGTAGGCGATCACGGGCAGGGCGAACGACAGGACGACACCGGCCGCGATCCCGGCCAGCAGGGTCCCGTCGGCGCCGTGGCGGGCGATCTCGGCGCCGCCCTTGAAGCCGATCGACATCATCAGGTAGAGCGCCAGCAGCTTGGCCGCCGCCTCGGGCACGCTCAGGTCCGATCGCGCCAGCGCGGCCCCGAGGCCGAGGGCGAAGAAGAGCACCATCGGCGACAGCAGGTTGTCGAGCGCAAGCGCGAAAATGGACACGGGAGACCTCCGATGCTGCAGCGCGGCAATGCGCGCCGGGAGCGTTTAGAGGCCGTGATCCCTCGATGGAAATTGATAGTCGAAACCGTCTTCATTGAGATTCGCAATGATGACGGTTCGAGCCGGCATCCCGCGGGCGGGACGCCGGCCGGGGCTAGGCGTCGCCCGGGTTGTTCTCCGGCCGGGGCGTCTGCCGGCGGGTGAACTGGTAGAGCTTGGGGCCGACGACGGCGGCGGCGGCGAGGAAGAGCAGCGCGGCGGCGAGCGGCTGGGTGATGAACACCGACGCATCGCCGTTGGAGATGGTCATCGCCCGGCGCAGCTCCTGCTCGGCCAGCGGGCCCAGGATCATGCCGATCACCACCGGCGCGGTCGGGAAGTCGAACCGCCGCATGAGGAAGCCGATGGCGCCGATGATGTAGAGCAGGACGAGGTCGACCGGCGAGTTGGAGATGCCGTAGGTGCCGATGGTCGCGAAGACCAGGATCCCCGCATAGAGGAGCGGCGGCGGGATCTTCAGGATGCGCACCCACAGGCCGACCAGCGGCAGGTTGAGCACGAGCAGCATCACGTTGCCGATGAACAGGCTCGCGATCAGGCCCCAGACCAGCTGCGGCTGCGTCTGCAGCAGCATCGGGCCGGGATTGATGCCGTAGCTCTGGAACGCCGACAGCATGATCGCGGCGGTCGCGGAGGTGGGCAGGCCGAGCGTCAGCATCGGGACCAGGACGCCAGCGGCCGACGCGTTGTTGGCCGCCTCCGGCCCCGCGACGCCCTCGATGGCGCCCGTCGTGCCGAATTCCTCCGGCCGCTTCGAGAACTTCTTCTCCATCCAGTAGGACAGGAAGGTGGGAACCTCGGCGCCGCCCGCCGGCATGGCGCCGATCGGGAAGCCGATCGCGGTTCCACGCAGCCACGGCTTCCAGGAGCGCGACCACTCGTCACGCGTCATGTAGAGGGAGCCCTTGAGCGGGATGATCTCGTCCTTGCCCGCGTAGCGGCGCGCGGCGACGTAGAAGGTCTCGCCCACGGCGAACAGTCCGACCGCGACGATGATGACGTTCACCCCGTCGAGCAGTTCCGGCATGCCGAAGGTGAAGCGGGCCTGGCCGGTCTGCAGGTCGATGCCGATGAACCCGAGAAAGATGCCGAAGAACAGGCTCGTCAGGCCGCGCACGGCGGACGATCCGAGCACGGCCGAGACCGTGACGAAGGCCAGCACCATGAGCGCGAAATACTCGGCCGGGCCGAACTTCAGCGCGAGGTCGACCACCATCGGGGCGAGGAACGTGATGCCCAGCGTGCCGATGGTGCCGGCGACGAAGGATCCGATGGCGGCGGTCGACAGCGCCGCGCCGCCGCGGCCGGAACGGGCCATCTTGTTGCCCTCGAGCGCCGTGACGATGGTCGCGCTCTCACCGGGCGTGTTGAGGAGGATCGAGGTGGTCGAGCCGCCATACATCGCGCCGTAGTAGATGCCGGCGAACAGGATGAAGGCGGCGGTGGGATCGACCTTGAAGGTGATGGGCAGCAGCAGGGCGATGGTCAGCGCCGGGCCGAGGCCGGGCAGCACGCCGATGGCGGTGCCGAGCGTCGTCCCCAGAAGACACCAGAGCAGGTTCTGCGGCGTGAGCGCGACGGCGAAGCCGCCCATCAGCGACGAAAAGGCGTCCATCGTCAGGCTCCCAGCAGCTTTTCGAACCAGCCGCCGCCGATGTTGACGCCGAGCGCCTTGGCGAAGCCGAAGAAGGACAGGAGCGCGAAGACGAAGCCGATGGCGGCGTCACGCAGCGGGTTGCGGCTGCCGAACGCCCACGTCACGAGCACGAACAGCAGGGTCGAGGAGAGCGTGAAGCCGATGGTGCCGATCAGCCCGACATTGAGGACGAGACCGGCCGCCACGATGGCCACGGGACCCCAGTCGACCGGAACCTCCTTCTCGTCAGCGGGCTGCCAGCCGCCGCGCATGGCAAAGCCGAGCAGGAAGAGGGAGAGGATGGCGAGCCCGACGGCGGTGATGTAGGGGAAGATCGTCGGCCCGACCTTCGCGTACATCGGCGAGACCGGCATGCTCGCGGTCTGCCACCAGACGACGCCGGCAAACACCAGAAGACCAAGTCCGATGAAAAGCTCGGGCCATGCGAGGGGTGGGCGCGACTGGTCGGACATGGCAAGGGTCTCGGGGCGATATGCGGGCCTGCGGGCCGAGGTGGCGGGATCAGGCCGCCGGTGTCCTGCCCTCCGTGTCGTCCCCAACCTCTCGGAGCGGGCTTCTCGCAGGGCATCGGGTTTGGGTGCCGACCCGCTCGCGGCCCGGCGTCCCGTGCGCCTCAGGGGACAGAGGGCCGGATGCCGAACGTGGCTCGGGCGAACGAGACGGGGCGGCCCGAAGGCCGCCCCGATGACTCATCAAGCGAGGCCGAGATCCTTGAGGATGCCTTCGATGCGGGCCGTCTCCGCCTCGAGGAACTTGGCGTAGGCGTCGCCGAACAGCGGGATCGACGTCCAGTCGCGCTTCTTGCACTCTTCCTGCCACGTCGGGCTGGCCGCCAGCTTCTCGGCCAGGCCGACCATCGCCTTGCGCTGATCGTCGGTGACTCCGGGAGGAGCGAAGACGCCACGCCAGTTGAAGAGCTCGACGTCGACGCCCTGCTCCTTCAGCGTGGGCGTGTCGATGCCCGGCTGGCGCTTGTCGGCGGAAATGCCGATGGCGCGGAGCTTGCCCGCCTTGATCTGCTCGGCGAACTCGCCATAGCCGGAGATGCCGGCCGCGACGTGGCCGCCGAGGAGGGCCGCCTGGGCCGGGCCGCCGCCGGCGAAGGCGACGTAGCTCAGCTTGTTCGGCTGCACGCCGGCCGCCTGGCCGATGAGGCCAAGCAGGATGTGGTCCGAGCCGCCGGCCGAGCCGCCCGCGACGGGCACCTTGCCGGGATCGGCCTTGATCGCCGCGACGAGATCCTTGGCGTCCTTGATCGCGGACGTGGCGGGCACGACGACGACGAGGAACTCACCGGTGAGGCGCGCGACCGGCACCGTCTGCGTCAGCTTGACGGGCGCCTTGTTGGCGATGATCGCGCCGACCATCACCATGCCGGCGACCATCAGCGAGTTCGGACGGCCCTTCCACTGGTTCAGGAACTGCGGAAGGCCAACGACGCCACCAGCGCCCGGCACGTTCGTGACCTGCGCCGTGTTGATGAGCTTGTCGGTCCGAAGCACCTGCTCGATGGAGCGGGCCGTCTGGTCCCAGCCGCCGCCGGGCGCGGCCGGCACGAAGAGCTGGAGCTGGTCGATGGCCTGGGCCGATGCGGGGCCTGCCCCGAGGGCCACGGCCGCGGTGCCGGCAAGCGACAGGTTCACGAAGTCGCGTCTGGTCAGCATGAAAACATATCCTCCACTCAAATCCCCCCCGATCCCCTTGAACCGGGCGGCGTTTCGCCCTTCTTGGGGGCGTTGCCGAATGGCCGGCATCATGGAGATGCGCCGAAACAATGTCAAAGTGGCCGTCTTCGCGCTACAAACGAAGCCTGCGCCGCGCCGTGGCGCGTTTTCCTCGCTTTTCGGACCAGCGACCATGACCGACAGCCCTCTCGCCCGCCTCGCCGCCCTCGGGCTCACCCTGCCCACGATGCCGAGCCCGGTGGCGAACTACGTGCCCTTCGTCATCGAAGGCAACCTGCTGTTCCTTTCGGGACAGGGCCCGCGCCGGGCCGAAGGCGGCTATTTCACCGGCAAGGTCGGCCGCGACGTCACCGTCGAGGAGGCCTACGAGCACGCCCGTGCGACCGGCCTGCAGCTGATCTCGGTGATGCAGGCCGCGCTGGGCGACCTTTCGCGCGTGCGCCGCATCGTGAAGGTGCTCGGGATGGTCAACGGCATGCCGGATTTCGCAGACCAGCCGAAGGTCATCAACGGGTGCTCGGACCTGTTCGTCGCGGTGTTCGGCGAGAAGGGCCGCCACGCGCGCTCGGCGGTGGGGATGGGATCGCTGCCCAACGGCATCAGCGTGGAGATCGAGGCCATCGTCGCGATCGACTGAAGGCCCTGCCCTCAGAAGCCTTCGAACCGCGTGAAGCGCTCCGCCGGCTCGCGCTCGGTGACGAGCGCGTTCTCCGGCGCCTCCGGGTCGGCGCGGCCCAGCGCCATGCCGCACACGACGACCTCGTGCTCGTCCAGACCGAGAACCCGGGCGATCACGTCCTGGAACGGTGCGAAGGCCGCCTGCGGGCAGGTGTCGAGGCCATGGGCGCGGGCAGCGGTCATGACGTTCTGGAGGAACATGCCGTAGTCGAGCCACGAGCCGATCTCGAGGCGTCGGTCGATGGTGAAGACGAGGCCGACCGGCGCGTCGAAGAAGCAGAAGTTGCGACCATGCTGGGCGTGCATGCGGGCGTGATCGCCGCGCGCGATGCCGAGCAGGCCGTAGAGATCCCAGCCGACCTTGCGCCGGCGCGTCAGATAGGGCTCGAAGAACGTCTCCGGATAATAGCGCCACGGCGGCTCCGGCTTCACCTGCGGATCGTCATGGGCGGCGGTGACGGCGGCGATAAGGCGCTTCAGCGGATCGCCGGCCAGCGCGCGGACCTGCCAGGGCTGCATGTTCGTCCCGCTTGGGGCGCGGGCGGCGACGTCGAGAAGGCGCTCGACGATCTCGCGCGGCACGGGGTCCGGCAGGAAGGCCCGGATCGCGCGGCGGGAAATGATCGCCTCCTCCACCGCCCGGATCCGCGCCTCGGCGTCGCTGCCACGCGGGTCCGCCTGATCCGTTCCGCTCCGCATCCCGCCCTTCTCCCCTGCCCTGCCTCGCCGCGCCGGCGTACCATATAAGATGACAGCGGTCGCCAGCGCCCGTCGCGCGGCGCCGCGCCGGATCAGGCGACGGCGCGCAGTTCGCGACGGATGACCTTTCCGGTGGTCGTCAGCGGCAGGGCGTCGATGAAGGCGATCTCGCGGGGGTATTCGTGGGCGGAGAGCCGCTCGCGCACGAAGCGTCGAATGTCCGCGGCCAGCGCATCGCCCGGCGCAAAGCCCGGCTTGAGCACGATGAAGGCCTTCACGATCTCCGTGCGCAGCGTGTCGGGCTTGCCGACGGCGGCGGCGTTGGCCACCGCGGGATGGCGCAGCAGGCAGTCCTCGATCTCCACCGGGCCGATGCGGTAGCCGGACGAGGTGATGACATCGTCATCGCGCCCGACGAAGCGGACGAAGCCGTCCGGGTCCGCCTCGCCCTGGTCCCCGGTGGTCATCCAGTCACCGACGAACTTGTCGGCCGTCGCCTCCGGCCGGTTCCAGTAGCCCAGGAACATCACCGGGTCCGGGCGCATGATGGCGATCTGTCCGAGCTCACCGGGCTCGCAGCGCGTGCCGTCCGGCCGGATGACGGCGACGTCGTGGCCCGGCACGGCGGTGCCGATGAAGCCCGGCCGGACGAGACCGAGCGCGGCGCAGGAGCCGAGAACGAGGTTGCATTCGGTCTGGCCGTAGGCCTCGTTGATCGTGAGGCCGAGCGCCTCCCGGCCCCAGGCGAGCGTCTCGGCGCCCAGCGCCTCCCCGGCCGAGGCGATGGTGCGCAGCCTGAGGTCGAACCGGGCGCGCGGGTTCTCGACGGCGCGCAGCATTCGCAGCGCCGTCGGCGGCACGAAGGTGTTGCGGATCCCGTAGTCCTGCAGCAGGCGGAACGCCTCCTCCGGATCGAACTTCTCGAACTTGCGGGCAACGACCGCGACGCCGTGGTGCAGCGAGGGCAGCATGGCGTTGAGCAGGCCCCCGGCCCAGGCCCAGTCGGCGGGCGTCCACATCAGGTCGCCGGGCTGCGGGTAGAACTCGTGCACCAGCTCGAAGCCCGGAAGATGGCCGGGCAGCACGCGATGGCCATGCAGGGCGCCCTTGGGAGGGCCCGTCGTGCCGGAGGTGAAGATCATCAGCGCGGGGTCGTCGGGCGTGGTGTCGACCACGTCGAAGTCCGCGCTCTCGCGCGACAGGGCCTCGTGGAAGCCGAGGACGCCCGCGTCCGGCCCGTCGACGGACAGGACCACCTCGAGCGCCGGGAGCCCGGACCGGACGGCGGCGAGGCGGGAGACGTTGGCCGCGTTGGTGACGAGCCCCTTCGCGCCGGCGTCCGCCAGGCGGTAGGTCAGCCCGTCGATGCCGAAGAGCACGGCGAGCGGCAGGGCGATGGCGCCGAGCTTGTAGAGCGCCACGTGGGCGATGGCGACGTCGCGCGACTGCGGGAGCAGGATGCCGACGCGGTCGCCGCGACCGATGCCCGCCCGGCGCAGCGCGTTGGCGAGCCGGTTCGACGCCTCGCGCAGGCCGCCGAAGGTGAGGACGGCCGATCCGCCCTCGGCAAACACCTCGATCACGGCCGGGCGCCCGGGGTCCACCGCCGCCCAGCGATCGCACACGTCGACACCGATGTTGTAGCGGCCGGGGATGGACCAGCGGAAGGCGGCGCGCAGCGCGGCTTCGTCGCGGATCTGGGGCAGCATGGGCGGTTCCCTTCGGGGCGGGACCGGGAGACTACTCCTGCTGCACTGCAAAAACGAGCGCGACCATCGGCGGGGGTGAACGAAGTGCTGCCACCCAGCCGCGCCGCTGTCCTGCCCGGCGGGGTGCGGCGTCGAGGCGGCGAGGCGCGGCCCCTGGGTCCCCTTCCCGCGCCTGCGGCGCGCCGGGGACGACGGTGGAGGGATTGAGGGTTTCCGCCATCGCGTCGGCCCATGGGTTACCGTCCCCGGCGGCGCGGAGCGCCGGGAGGGGGATCCAGGGCCAATCCAGGATGACGCGGCGTCCCGTGCGGCAGCTTGCGCAGATGGCACCGCGCGGGAGGCGCGCGGGGTCAGGTGGCGAA
>CAZJCW010000099.1:0-14318 GCA_964544365.1 uncultured Alsobacter sp. | reverse complement strand
CGGAAGGAGGCGTCCATGCCGCTGTCGCGGCGAACGCCGTAGGTGCGGTCGGTGCTCCGAACAGCATGGCGACGTGGGCGGCGTCCATCCGGGCGGCGACCGTGCCGGTCGATGCAGCGCCGTTGCCCTTTTCGGGCGCTGCGGCGGGCTCGATCCGACTTGTATTCCCGGACCCCTGCTTGACCGGCTGCGATGCGGAGAATGTCCAGGCGGCGAACACCGCTGCTCCGGCAGCAAGAACGGCGAAGGGCAGAAGCCGGACCAGAAGGGCAGGACGGCGCCACACCGGGACTGCAGATCGTCTGCCGAAACTGCGCGGCAGGGTAGACTCAACGCGACGCAACACGGCAACGGTTCCCCGGGAACGCAACACTGCCGTCGGCGGCCCCATCGAACGCAGGGGAGGCAGCCGTCAGCTTTTCGTTCACCACGATGGGGCCGTCTTGGTTAATTCTTCGCGACCAGGTGCCGGCGAAGACGCAGCCACGCGTTGACACGGTCCGCGCGGCCGCCATTAATGGAACCCTGTTCCGTTAATGAGGTCTCGTCGTGAACCAGTCCGCCGCCAAGCGGGCCCTTCTGATCCTCGAGCACCTCGCCGGCCGCCCGGCGGGCGTCATGCTGACGGAGGTCTGCGACCACCTCACCTTGCCAAAAAGCGGTGCCCATCGCCTTCTCGCCCTTCTCGGCGAAGCGGGCTACGTCCGCCAGGATGCGCAGACCGGCCGCTACGCACTCACGCTCAAGCTGACCATGCTCGGGCTTCGGCACTATGTCGCCACGGGCCTCGATGATCTCGTGCAGCCTATCCTCGACAGCCTTGCCGCCGATACGGGGGAACTGGCGCGCCTGGCCATCGTCGACGGTGCGCGTCTTGTCTGGGTGGCGAAGGCGCAGGGTGCGCGCTCCGGCCTGCGCTACGATCCCGACCTCGACCAGGACACCGGGCACGACGTCGTGCTTCACGCGACGGCCACCGGCAAGGCATGGCTGGCGACGCTGCCCGAGGACACCGCACTCGCCATCGTCGGCGAGACCGGCCTGCGGACGCCGCCGCGCTTCGGGCCCAATGTCGCACGGTCCGTCGAGCGGTTCGCGGATCTCCTGGCCGAGACGCGGCGCAAGGGATACGGCGAGGCCCTGGAGGAAGGCGAGCCCGGTACGGCGGCCGTCGCCGTCGCCGTGTTCGACACCTCGTCGCGCCTCGGCGGACCGGCCGTCGCGACCCTCAGCCTCGCGGGGCCGATGTTCCGCTTCGGCGTCGAGCGGCGAATGGAATTCGCCGCGCGCCTTGCCCGCAGCGCGCGTGAACTGGGCTCGATCTGGCCGTTGACGGCACCGGGCGCCAGTCAGGGCGAGCGCCGGTCCGCCGCGCGGTTCGCTGGAACTGGAACGGAGACGAACGATGAGCGCGACGCAGCCTCTGTTTGACGGCCCCCTTGATCTCGAGCAGGCGAAGTCGCGCCTTTCGCTCGTGCCCTATTCGGAGGACGGGTTCACCCGCGATGGCCCGCGCGCCGATGTCGAGTATCGCGATCTGGGGTTGGCTGCAGCCACGGGCGGGCGCCTTGGTGCCAGGCATATCCGCGCCTTTCGCCCGTTCCCGGCAGAGACGGGATGGCACTGGCACGACATGACCGGACACGTCGTCTATGTCCTGAAGGGCTGGATCAGCTTTCGCTATGCCGGAGTTCCGGACACGGTGACCGTCCATGCCGGCGGGTGCCTTTCGCAGCCCGGCGGCGTCGCCCACAACGTGGTCGCGCGCTCGGACGATCTCGAACTCATCGAGATCAATCTTCCCGCTGCTTTCGGTACCTTCGACATGCCGAACGGCAAGGAGACGGCATGAGCGTCGGTCTGGCAGAGGCTGAACCCGGAGTGGCGGGCCGCGTCGCTGCCTGGCTGCGGCGCAGGCTTGGCCTCATCCTCGTGTTCGTGACGCTGTTCCTGTTGTGGGAGTACGCGGTCAAGATCTTCGGCATCAAGGAATACCTGCTGCCGCCACCGACCAAGATCTGGAGCGAGTTCCTGAAGCGCTGGCCAACGGTGCTGGCCGGCACGTGGGTTACGGTGAGCGAGATCATCGGCGGCTACCTTCTCGCCGTCGTGGTCAGCATCCCTCTGGCGCTCGCGGTGGTGCGCTGGCGCTTCGTCGAGGAGTCGGTCTACCCGCTCGTCGTGTTCCTGCAGATCATCCCGAAGATCGCCATCGCGCCGCTCTTCATCATCTGGTTCGGCTTCGGCTTCGGTCCGAAGCTGCTGATCGTCTTCCTGCTCTGCTTCTTTCCCATCGTGGTGGCAAGCGTGGCGGGCTTCAAGTCGGTCGATCCGGACGTGATGGACTTCGCCCGGACCACCGGGGCGAAGGGACTGAAGATGTTCCTCAAGATCCGACTGCCGCAGGCGCTGCCGGAGATCTTCACCGGCCTCAAGGTTGGCGCGGCGCTGTCGGCGACGGCCGCAGTGGTCGCCGAATTCGTGGCCTCCGACCGCGGCCTCGGCTACCTGCTGCAGCAGTACAACGGCAATCTCGAGACGCCGATGGTGTTCGCCATCATCGTCCTGCTCAGCCTGATCGGGCTGGCCATCTACTACCTCGTCGAGCTGATCGAGCGGCTTGTCATTCCCTGGCACGTCTCGCAGAGGCCCGCCGACATCACCGGCATCTGAACGACCCAACGACCGGCTCGACCGGCGACCAACGACACATGGAGGAAACGATGACGACAAGACGCATGATGCTTGCCCTCGCCGCCGCCCTGCCTCTCTTCGCTGCCGGCGCTGCCCGGGCGCAGGACTCTGTCTCCTTGCGCCTCAACTGGTACCTCGGCGGCCTCCACGTGCCGTTCTACTACGGCGTGGAGAAAGGGTTCTTCAAGGCCGAGGGCATCGACCTGACCATCAATGAGGGGCGCGGCTCCGCCAATACCGTCCAGGTCGTCGCGGCGGGATCGGACACGTTCGGCATGGCCGACTCTTCGAGTGTCATCAGCCTCATCGCCAAGGGCGGCGAGATCAAGTCGGTGATGACGGTGCTCAGCTCGACGGGCTTCTCGGTGGTTTCACTCGCCTCGAGCGGCATCAAGACGCCGAAGGACCTGGAAGGAAAGTCGCTGGCGGTCTCGCCGGGCGATCCGCTGCGCCAGCTCTTCGAGGCGCTCGCCGCACACCACAAGCTCGACCTCAGCAAGATCTCGTTCGTCCAGGTGGATCCGGCGGCCAAGGTCGTGACGGTGCTTGAAAAGCGTGCCGACGCCCTCTTGGGCGGTGCAGACGACCAGTACTTCCTCATCAAGTATCGCGGACAGGAACCGGCCGCGCTGCGCTTCGCCGATAACGGCGCGAACATCGTCGGAATGACCATCGTGACGTCGAACGACACGATCAAGAACAAGCCGGACATGGTCCGTCGCTTCGTCCGGGCCTCGGTGAAGTCCTGGGAGGAGGCCAAGAAGAACCCGGATGCGGCAGTCGACGCGGCGATGAAGGTCAAGGGCGACCTCAATCGTCAGTCGACGAAGGACCAGATGCTCGTCGACTTCGAGCTGATGGACTCGCCGAACGTGAAGGGCAAGACCGGCTATGGCGACGAGCGTGACTGGAAGCAGACCATCGATCTGCTGAAGAAGTATCGCGGTCTCGAAACAACGGCCGACTGGACGGCGTTCCACACGAACGACTTCCTGCCGAAGTGAGTGTCCGACGCGTGATCGAGGGGCTTCATGCCGGGATCACGCCGGCCGGGGCGTCGCGCCCGGCCGGCGTGCCGGTTTCCGTCGAGGGGATCGGCCAGTCCTTTCGAAGGGCCGGCCGGACCACCCGCGCCATCGAGCGTCTCGACCTCGCCATTGCAGCGGGCGAGTTCGTCGCAATCCTCGGTCCCTCGGGTTGCGGCAAGAGCACGCTGCTCAAGATCGTCGCGGGATTGCTGGCGCCGACCGAAGGCTCCGTCGTCATCGGCGGGAAGACCGTGTCCGGTCCCTATACGGACCTCGGCATCGTCTTCCAGAGCCCGGTGCTGCTCGACTGGCGCAATATCCTCGACAACGTGCTGCTGCAGATCGAGCTCCGCGACATGGATCCGGCGGCCTTCCGTGACCGGGCGCTGGCCCTGCTGCGCAGTGTCGGTCTGGAGGGGTTTCACGACCGCATGCCGCGCGAGCTCTCCGGCGGGATGCGGCAGCGGGCCGCCATCGTGCGCGGGCTCATCCATGATCCGCCCTTGCTGATGATGGATGAACCGTTCGGTGCGCTTGACGCGCTGACGCGCGAACAGATGCGCATCGACCTCGAAAAGCTCTGGCTCGGGCGTCGCCAGACGACGCTCTTCATCACCCACGGGATCGCCGAGGCGGTGGCGCTGGCCGACCGTGTCGTGGTCATGACCCCGCGTCCCGGCCGCATCGACCAGATCATCGACATCGACCTGCCACGGCCGCGTGACAAGGCCGTCGTCGCGAGCCGGCGGTTTGCCGAGTACTGCGACACGATCACGGAAAGCTTCATGCGCCACGGCGTCATCCAGTACTGAGGTGTGTGCCATGCTCGGGCGACCCTTCTCCGGCGTCATCGCCGCACCATTCCTGCCGATGCACGAGGGCGGGGACATCGATTGGCCCGGCCTCGATGGGGTGCAGAGCGGTGACTTCGCGGCTGCTCGACGGATCTGGTCGCAGCTCGGTCCGATTGCGCGGTATTGCTGGCGTCCGCCCATCCGTGACTTCCGACCCCGGATGAAGGAGGTGCTGCGCATGCAGGGGCACATTGCGTCGGCGGCCTGCCGGGAGCCGCAACTGGGAGTCGGTTCTGACGAGCGGGCCGAAATCGCCCGGTTGATGCGCAAGCAGGGGTTGCTGTGATGACGGAGATGACGGGCGGTGCGGTCGCGATCTGGCACGACATCGTACCCGAGGGACTCGCCGAGTTCTACGCATGGCACGGCGAGGAGCACATGCCGGAACGGGTTGCGATCCCCGGCTTTCTCAGAGGACGGCGCTTCGTCGCCATAGATGCACGGCTCGGCTTCTTCAATCTCTACGAGACTGAGTCGGCCGCTGTCGTGACCGGACCGGACTATCGGCGGCGGCTGGACAGCCCGACACCGCGGACGATGTCCGCCGTTCGCCATTTCCGCAACGTCGCGCGTTCCCTGTGTGCCGTTGCTGCGGCGAATGGCGTCGCGCAGGGCGGGATCGTCGCCACGCTGCGCTACGAGGTCGAGCCCGACCGCGACGCGGCACACCGGATCCGGATGCTGAACGAGGTCGTGCCGCGCCTCGCGGCGTCGCCCGGCGTGGCGGCCGTGAAGTTCCTCGAGGCGGACAGGACCGCCAGCGGTTATGTCAACGCCGAGCAACGGGCGCGGGGCACACCCAATATCTCGCCGCCATGGGTGCTTGTGGTCGAGGGGTGGGCGGACGAGCAGTCCTTCCTCTCGCTCCTGCGCGGCGCCCTGTCGCACGAGGCCTGTCGCGACCTCGGGATCACGGCCGACCATGAGTTGGAATTCTTCCGCCACCAGTTGACGACCGTCGCACCGAGTCTCGGGTAACTTCTGAAGACCGGACCTTTCAACGGGGACGCCGGCCAACCGGGTCGCACCCTCGTGCTCACAGTTGCCCTCGCTACAGTGTGTGCGACGAGCGGAAGTTGAGGACATGAACAGCTGCGTGCTTGCCGCGCGCCGTGGACCGACAGGATTTGAAGCGATGCCCGAAGACCATCACCTTATCCTCCAGTTGTCGGCACGCTACGCGCTTGCTCTGGATCGCGGCGACGACGTGTCCTGGAGCGCTCTCTTTACACCCGACTTTGTCATGCGAGGGACTTCGGCCGGCGACCGGACATTCGCCGACATCGCCAACCTCCCGAGCGTCCAGCGCTCCCGCTACCGCAGGACGTTCCATCTCGTGGGGACCCAGAGGGTGGAGTGCCACGGCGACGATGGGACCGGAACCGTCTATTGCACCGCCAACCACTATACCGAGGTGACCCATGTCGGAGGCCGCCTGCCGCTCGACATCGTCCACGTGCTGGACATCGTCTACGATGATCGCTACCGGCGGACCCATGGCGTCTGGCAGTTCAGCGAGCGCACTCTGACGATTGTTTCGAGACGGATCCAGCAGTGCCTGACCCCGGCGGACGTCGATACCCCGGTCTTCGCCGTGCAGCCCGCTCAGACCTGACAGGCGCCATCCTTCAACAGGCGCATTGTGCCGTCTTCCGACCTTCGGTCGGGCTTGCGCCGGCTTCCGATATCAGGCGCGCGTGCTGCGGACCCAGGCTGCCGCGATGGTCTCGTAACCAGACAGGAGGTCGATCCAGCGGGGTTCGGCGCGGATTGCGCTTCGCCAGCGCTGCAATCGAACCGGCTCGGTCGTGCGCAGCACGGGAGGGACCAGCAGATCCGCCCAGACGAGGTTGGCCGCCATGCCGCAGTCCGGCAGTGCTGGTTCGGCGCCACAGGCGAAAGGACCCTCGGAGTCTGCCAGGGCCGAGAGCAGGCCGAGCGCCTCGATGGTCGGGGCGAGCTCGGTATCGGTGAGTGAGCGGCCCTCCTTCAGGGCGGGAAACAATCGTCGCATCGATGCTTCCAGCCGCATGTCGATCAACCGGGACAGCATCCGCGCGCGAGCCCGGCTGCGCACGTCCTGCGGTAGAATGCGGGGGCCCGTAGCGACCTCGTCGATGTATTCGACGATGGCGTCGCTCTCACTGAGGACGAGATCGCCATCGACCAGTGCCGGCACCGTGGCGGCGGGTATGAGCGCGCGGTACTCCGCGCTGCGGTACGATCCGCCGGGTGGTTCGCGCAAGTCGGCCGACGCGCCCTTGAGGGCAAGGGCCAGGCGCACCTTGAGGCTGTAGGTGGACAAGGCGGTCTGGTAGAGGATCATGTCATCGCTCCGCGTGTCGACGCGCCGAGCAAGGGTCTGACCGATGCGCCTCGAACTTTGCACTTCGCCTGCCATCCGCGCCTATCTCGCTTCCAGTCGGGGCATCGTGTGGCCAATCGGCTCGACCGAGCAGCACGGACCTGTCGGCCTCGTCGGCACGGACCATCTCTGCCCGGAGGCGATCGCCCGCCGCTTTGGCGAAGCGCATCGCGTGCTCGTCGCCCCGACGCTGGCCGTCGGGAACTCGCACTTCCATCTCGGCTTCCCAGGCACACTGGCGCTGCGTCCCTCGACGCTGATGGCGGTCGTGACCGATCATCTGGCCGCCCTGGAGGCGACCGGATTTCGCAAGCTCTACATCCTGAATGGTCACGGCGGAAACGTCGCTCCTATCCGCGCCGCGCTGGCGGAGTTCTATGCGACCCGGTCCTTTGGCGGCGTGCACGCGCCCGATGGAATCGCGGTGCGCCTGCGCAGTTGGTGGGACCTCCCGAAAACGGATGCGCTGCGCCGCAGTCTCTACGGCGCCGGCGAGGGGTACCACGCCACGCCGTCGGAGATCGCGATCACGCAGGCCGCCCATCCTGACCGCATCGGCGATGTGTCCGGTCTCCCGCCGCCGGACATCGAGCACAGCAATACCGACATGACCGACCACGCCGGCGACAATTATGCCGAGGCGGCCGAATTCGCCGAGCGTTTCCCGGACGGGCGCGTGCTGTCGCACTCCGGCCTTGCGCGGCGCGAACACGGCGAGGCGCTCCTGGCTGCGGCGGTCGAGGATCTTGCCGCCGACTATGCCGCATTCCTCGCCGCGCACTGACTCCTCACGATTTCGCGGTCGGGCCGTCAGAGGCGCCGAGCCGAACCTCGACCCGCCGCACGAGCCAGGAGACCACGAGGATCAGCAGCAGGTACTCCAGAACCAGCAGGCTGTAGATCTCGAGGGGGCGGTATTCCACCAGCGTGAGTTCGTTGGCGCGGCGCGTCAGTTCCTGGTACCCCACAACGGACACCAGCGAGGACATCTTCAGCACGTAGACGAACTGGTTGCCGAGCGCCGGCAGGATGCGCCGGATCGCCTGCGGCAACACGACGAGCCGCATGCTCTGCAGCGGTGTCAGCCCCAGCGCCTGCGCCGCCTCGACCTGGCCGCGGTGGATGGACTGGATCCCGGCCCGGAAGATCTCCGCCTCGAACGCCGAGTCCGACAGCGCCAGCGTAATGACGCCGGCCACGAATACGCTGAACTGCAGTCCGAACACGACGGGCAGGCCATAATAGACCCACAGCAGCAGCACCAGCATCGGTACGGCACGGACGCATTCCACGTAGACGCGGTTGACCGAGCGCGCCGCCCGGTTCTTCGACAGCGCCATCAGCGCCAGCACGATGCCGATGGCGACGCTGAACAGGATCGCCGTCACCGAGATCGAGATCGTCGCCCACAGGCCGTCTATGAGGAAGCCGAGGTTCTTCCGGCCCCGTGCATCGAACGGCGAGACGACGTACCAGCCCCATGTATAGGTCGACGACGTGCACCCGGTGAGGAGCACGCCGAGGAGGGCCGGCACGAAGAGACGCGGGAGCACACGGCTCCCGCGGGTGACGCTCGACGATGCCATGGCGCCGCGCCGGCTCAAGCCTTTGGCAGCCACTTGGCTTCCAGCGCGTCGAAGTAGCCCTCGATGCGCTTGAGGCTGACCCAGGTGTTCACGTAGTTGAGCCAGGCGAAGTCGTCCTGCGCGACGACGTAGGCGAACGGCCGCTTGTTGCGCAGTTCGAGGCCCGGGCCGAGCAGGGACAGCTGGTCGAAGCGCTTCACCAGCGTCGAAGCCTCGACGTTGCTCGTGATCGTGGCATCGGCGCGGCCGGCCAGAACCTCCTGGAACCCCGTGGCCGGGGACTGGACGGCCTTGATCTCGCTCAGCGGGAAGTGCCGGCGCGCCTGCTCCTCGAACACCGTACCCATGCTGACGGCGATGCGGACGCCAGCGCCGTTGAGCGATTCCCAGGTCTTGAACTTGGCGGTGCCGGCCTTCGTCGTCACCGGTACCGTGCCGGCCTCGAGATACGGGATCGAGAATGCCGCGGTCTTGGCGCGGGCCATGCTCACCGACGCGCCGGAAAAGATGTCGAAGCGGTTGGCTGCGATGCCGGCCACAAGCGTCGCCCACTCCGCGGGAACCCATTCGACCTTGACGCCGGTGTCGGCGGCGAACTGGGTCATCGCCTCGATGTCGAAGCCCTTGTACTCGTTCGAGCCGGGATCGCGGAACGACATCGGATTGAAATCGCCCGTCGTGCCGATGCGGACCGTGCCGCGCTCGAGGATCTGAGCGAGGCGCGACTTGCCGCCCGCCGCCTGCTGTGCCTTTGCCGGCGTTTCGGCGAGCGCGGCCGCCGCGATGACGCCGAGGCCAAGGGCCGTCGTGAATTCCCTGCGTTGCATGCTGTCCTCCAGTGCTTGCCCGGCCCTTGGCCCGGCGGTGAAAGTCGACGTCAGGCGGATATGCCCAGCCGCCGCAAGAGTGCGCCGGCCGTTCCGTGCCGGATCATTGCGCGATCCCCCTCATCGAGCACGGCTTCGGCCACGCTGTCGAGCGGACGGTCGGGCTTGAAGATGGGATAGTCCGTTCCGAGCATAAGCCGGTCCGCGCCCAGGACGCGACTGGCTGTCTCGATCGCCCGCGGGCCGAGCGACGCCGTATCGTAAACCATCAGTCGCAGTCGGTCGGGATCGAAATCGATCTCGCGTGACTGCGCGACGGCGACGATCCGTTCGCAGACGAACGGCAGCGTACCGCCGAGGTTGACGAGCTGGACCGTTACGCCCGGATGGTCGTCGAGCAGTCGGCCGGAGAGCAGGGTCAGTCCCATCTGGGCGATCGAGGCCTGCAAATTCAGTGCCGATGCACGCAGGACCGTGTTGTCGGGATAGGCCGCCGGCGGCGCCTCGCCTGGCATCAGGCCGGGATGAACCATCAGCAGTGCGCCGACGGCGTCGGCCGCTGCGAAGACGGGGCGCAGTGTCTCGGCGCTCTCCGCGGTCAGGAAGAAGTTTCCCGGCAGGATCGCACCGGCGAGGCCGAGCGACAGTCGGGCGCGCCGCAATTCGACCGCTGCGGCATGGATGTCGGCCAGAGGCAGTCCGGCCAGACCCGCGAAGCGACCGCCGGACGCGCGGCAGAGGTCGCCAAGGTGGTCGTTGAAGTCGCGGATCGCCCCCTCTGTTTCGGCGAGCGGCATCACGTCGACGCCCAGTGCGCCGGGAAAGGTCATCAACTGCGTCGCGATGCCGGCTTCGTCCATCCACGCAAGGCGGGCGGCGGTGTCGACGTAGCCGTCGGCCATCATGGTCGACGCCGTCATCGCATGCAGTACGTCGCGTCCGGCCGCGTTGCGCGCAACGTAGGGACGGGCGGTGCGGCGGCGGAGACTGTCGACGAGGCCGCCGTAGAAGTGGGAGTGCATGTCGATGGCAGTCATGCCCGCGATCTCCCGGATCCTTCCACGCGGCCTTCGGCGAAGGCCAGGAAGTCGCGGGCGGCCGATGACAGGGCGCGCGCCGCGTGGTGGACGACCACGATCTCCGACGGGATTGCCGGAACGACGCGGCGCGCAACCAGCCGGTCGCCGCCGCGCGGGGCTGCACCGGAGGGGATGACGGTCAAGGCCGGCAAGCTCGCCGCCAGCAGGCAGGCGGCTTCCGTGGTGCGAACTTCGGCGCGGATGCGGGGCGCGCTGCCCGCCGCTGCGAAGCGACGTTCGAGCTGCTGCTGGAACAGGGAATCCGGCTTGAAGGCGACGAAATTCTCGCCAGCGAGCGATTCCAGCCCGATGGGGTCCGTGCTGTGCGCCAAGGGGTGCTGCGTCGGGACAAGGCAAACGGCCTCGCTGCGACCGACGACCGAGGCCGCCAGTTCCGGTGCATTGACCGGCTCGAAGGTCAGGCCGAGTTCGACTTGGCGGTTCAGCACCCATTCGAGCGAACGTTGCGTCGTCTGCACGTCGAGCGAGAGGACGATGTCGGGATGCCCGCGCATGAAGGGGCCAATCAGGCTCTCGGTCAGTTCCGGAAGGATGCTGGGCGTTGCCACGATCGACAGCCTCGCCGATCCGCGCAGGCCCCTGGCGACCGTCTCCAGATGGCTGAGTCCGGAGAAGGCGCGTTCCACCTCCGTGTCGAAGGCCAAGGCCTCGGGCGTGGGAAGCAGGCCGCTACGGGCCCGTTCGAACAGGGCCAGCCCCGCCTCGGCCTCGAGGTCGGCGATGAGGCGGCTCACCGTCGGTTGGGAGACACCCATGACCTGCGCCGCCCTTGTGACGGAGCCGGCCGTCATCAGCGCGCGAAAGGCTTCGAGCTGCCTCAGCGTCATCGGCATGGCGGTGGTCTCATTGTCGGATCGCACGCCAGCGCCAGCCGGCCGCCCAGCCACGCGGCGTGGCTCGCCGCGCAGCCGATGCGGAACCCGGTCGGCGACTGGCGCTGAACATAGGCCTCGATGCCGAAGACGAGCGTGCGCCGGAGCGCGCCCGGCGGCCACTGCGTCACGCGCAGGTCCAGGGCGACGCCCTGCGCCATGACATCGACTGCCTCGTGCCCCTCGACCGTGAACCACGCCAGCGCATCGGAGAGATCCTCGACCATCCCGCGCTCTTCGTCCACGCACACTGCGACGCGGCGTGCCAGTGCCCCCGCGTCCCCGTCGCCGAGCAGCAGCAGGCTGTCAGGGCCGGTGCGGTGCAGGAGGAGGCCGGCCGTGCCGACGGTACCCTCTCCGGATGGCAGCGCCATCGCGAACACTCCCGCCACGGCGGCCAGTTCGTCCGCCGGGGCCTTTACCAGCACGGTCGCGGGAGCGGCCGTTGGCCCAGTGGTTGCTCGATAGCCGCTCATGCCCGCATTCTCGCGCCGGTCGGATCGTAAAACACCGGTGCCACGACGGCGCAGGACCGCAGCGCGCCGCCGTCGGCCACCGTCAACGTCGAGCCGATCGCGGCGCGTCCGCCCTCGACCAGAGCCAGGGCGATGGGACGATCCAGCGTCGGGCTCGCCACGGAGGCGGTGACGAAGCCCGATGACAGGTCTTTCCCGTTCACGACCGGCATCCCTTCCGCGAGCGGCGGGCCGGCATCCTGCGTCAGCAGTCCGACCAACTCCGGCCGCGGCCGCGGAGAGGCCGCATCGCCTTCAAGGTCGCGCTCGAGAGCTCGGCGCCCGACAAAGTCCGGCTTGCCCATGTCGACGCAACGACCCAGCCCGAGATCGAACGGGTTGACCACCCCGTCCACCTCGTGGGCCATCGAGATGAAGCCCTTCTCGACGCGCAGAACGTGGTTGGCCTCGGAGCCGATCGGCGTGAGCCCGTCGGGCGTGCCCGCTGCCACCGCGGCCTCCCACAGAGCAGCCGCGTGACGGCGTCGAACCCAGATCTCGTAGCTTACCTCGCCCGTGAAGCTGACGCGCATGACCCGCGCCGGGACGCCGGCGACATGGCCGTCACGCACGGCCATGGCCGGGAAGGCTGCCGGTGAAAGGTCGATGTCGCTGCCCATCCGGCCGAGCACGGCGCGCGCTTGCGGCCCGCACAACACGATGTCCGCGAAGGTTTCGGTGACGTCGAGGCAGCGCACGTCGAGTTCCGGCCAGCGGGCAGCGTGCAGGAACTCGAGCCACGACAGAACAGCGGCGAGGTTTGCGGTCGTCGTCGTCAGCACGAAACGGCTCTCCGTCTCGCGGAAGACGACGCCGTCGTCGAGGACGCGCCCGTCCTCGCGCAGCATCAGCGCGTAACGTCCCGTCATCGGCTTCAAGGTGGACAGGCGTCCGGCGTAGACGAGGTCGAGGAAGCGGGAACTGTCGCGGCCGCGCACGACAATCTTGCCGAGGGGCGAGGAATCGTAGAGGCCAGCCAGAGTCCGTACGGTCAGGGCCTCCCTCCGGACGGCGTCGGCCATCGACTCGCCGGTGCGCGGACTGTAGCCGGGCCGCCGCCAATCTGCGCCGGACTCGTAGAAGACAGCACCGGAACGGGCCGCCCATGCAGTCAGGGCAGTCTCCCGCCACGGTGTCGCCCACGGCCCCGGCGCCCCACCGGCGACGGCCGCAAGCGGCACCGGTCGCACGGGCGGGCGCATCGTGGTGACCCTGGCCGGCGCGTCCGTCGCTGCGGCAAGAACCGCACCGTTGCGTGCGGCCGTCCGCCCCTGGTCCGGCCCCATGCCGAGGGTCGTGTAGCGCTTGACGTGCTCGACGGAGCGATAGCCTTCCCGCAGTGCCAGTGCGACGTCCTCGGCGGTGACGTCGTTGTGGATGTCGACGAAGGCGGCCTCCCCGTCGCGCAGCGGCGGGATCGCGACGCCGCCGTCGCAGGCAAAGCCCGGCCCGCCGAACAGTCCCGAGGGCGGCGTCCCGGCCCGCGCGGCTTCCACGGCGGCCCGGCCGGCTGCCAGCCCGCTCTGCCAGGCGGAGGCCTCGCCATGGGCACCGGCGGCGGCGCCGCACACGAGGACTCCGGGAACACCGCCGTCAGGGAGCAGCGCCTGCGCCGTCGCGCTCCAGCGCAGCCGGCCGCCGGCCTGTGTCCAGAGCTGCAAGGCGGGCTGCATGCCACCCGACATCAGCACCGCGTCGCAAGGCAATGCGACGTCTTCCCCGCCGACGGTCCGGAGCAACACCTCACGGACGTGGCGTCGTCCGCGGATCGACAGCGCGGCAGCGCGCAGCACGGGGCCCGCCTCCGGCGACGACCATGTCGAGTCCGCCGGCGAGATGAGGTCGACCTTCGCGCCGACGGCACGCAAGGCCTCGGCCGCCGGGAGACCGGAAAGCCCGTTGGCGACGAGAACGACGCGGCTGCCGACGCGCACGCCATGGCGTTCCAGCCAATTGTGCGCCGCTCCCGCCAGCATCACGCCCGGGCGGTCGTTGCCGGCCATGACGAGCGGCTGCTCCACGGCGCCCGTGGCAAGCACCACGCATCCGGCGCGGACCTTCAGCACGCGGTCGGCCAGGAACGGCTCGGCCGGCCGGCGCTCGTGCACGATCACCAGCCCGTCCGGCTGCAGCGCGACGGCGCACGCCTGCGTCAGCAATTTCACGCCCGTCGGCATTCGGCCCGCCTCGCTCGAAGCCGCTGCCGCCGACAGCCCGTCTTCGACCAGCATCACCGACAGCTCCGGCGCTGCGGCGGCGACAGCCTGCGCGGCGGCGCAGCCGGCCGGCCCGGCCCCGACCACGAGCACGTCCACATGGGCGAAGCGATTCTCGGAGGGAAGCGCCGGCGGAGCATCCGGAATCCGGCCGAGGCCGGCGAGGCGGCGGATCAGAGGCTCGACGGTGGGCCACAGATGGCCACTGCGACCCATGAAGGTCTTGTAGTAGAAGCCCGCCGGCAGGATCCGACCGAACGC